>DASUFM010000024.1:0-16855 GCA_036274535.1 Blastocatellia bacterium | reverse complement strand
GGATGTGGAGTATTAGAACCGGGAGGAAAATGAGCGTCCGGCTTCAGATTGAAGATAAGCCCGGCTACCTCAAAGCAAGATTCACCGGCGCCTGCGCAAAAGAGGAAGTCGAGCAACACTTTAAGTCGCTTGCGAGAAAGTGCAAAAGCTCAAAGAAAAACAAACTACTTCTTGATTTCACGGAAGTTCCGTTGGATATATCTCTTGTCGATATATACGAGTTAGGGAGAATGACTCTGGTCTTCGCGCAATATGCATGTAAGGTCTCAGCCGTCTGCAAACCAGAGCGACATGATTCACAACGCTTCCTCGAAACGGTGGCTCAGAATCGATGGGTAGAACTCCGCGTATTTACAAATGTCGGAGACGCGATAGAGTGGCTGCTAAAGTAATGGCGCGCGCTGGCGACTTCGATTGTGGCGTTTCGGGACGCGGCCACACGCCACAATGTGGGGAATTTCGGGACATTGCCCACGCCCAAACCGGCGAAGCGCACTGGGTTCAACGCCATCATTCCGGCCCCGAATTTGCGACGGATATAGCGCCTATAATGCATGGGGCATGCCGGGACGCCCCGCCCGGCCGCTTGTTTCGCGTTTAAACGGCCTACAGAGCGCCTCTGATTTCGTGAGGCGCTGAGCTTCACCACGTCCTGAATCTCTAACAGCGGCCCGATTCCGCCTGAAATCCGCCCGTCTCTTGCGCGCCTGCCTACCCGAAAACAGGAAAGGCCGAGCGTGAACTCGGCCCCTTGTTGTGGCGGCCAGCGCAGTGAAACGCATAGGCTGTACGCTGGTCTAAAGTTGCTTGGTTACATATGCCCGCCAGTCGTCAGCTTTCGCCGCCGTCGCTCATACCGATTCAATCAATTTCTGTCCCAGGCGCACTGACGGCTCCGATTGCGCCCTTTCAGTGACGAGTCTGTGAGACTCCCGTGATCTAAATCGGACCACGATCCATACCGGCTTTGCGCCCGCTTTTAACCTGCGGTTTCGGGATGTCAGGATTCGGCTAAGAACTTCTTCGTTTCGGCGAGAAAAATTTCCAGTTGGTCGTGATGAACCCAATGGCCCGCGTTCGGCACTTTGACCAGGCGGTGGTTTTTGATGACCTGGGCGCGTCCGTCCGATTCCGGATCGGCGGCCCAGCTCTCCATTCCCCAGAACAAAAGCGTGGGGCAGGAGATCTGGCTCAGAATCTCTCGCGCGTCTTCGATGTTGGTCCCGTAGGGGGGAAAGCCTCGCGCGAAGTTGTCGAACTTCCAGATCAATGATCCATCCGAATTCCAGTTCGTGCCGTGCAGCGTCAAGTGGCGCGCGACTTCGTCGGAAAGGTTCGGATTGGCCTCTTTCATTCGCGCGACCGCGGAATCAAGATCGGGGTAACTGCGAGGCTCGCGCTTCTCTGTGTTGCGGACGTGTTCGATCCATTCGCGCATACGCTGTGACGCGGGTCGATGAATGCGGTGCGACGGCGGCGGCCCTAATCCCTCTATGGCCACGAGTTTCTTCACGCGGTCCGGATAAATGCCAGCGTAATACAGCGTGATGATCCCGCCCAGGCTGTGGCCGATCAGGTAGACAGGATAGTCATTGATCACGTCGGCCAGCGCCGAGAGGTCCAGCGTGTGTTCGGCGATAGAGTAGAGCGCGCCGGGCGCCCACGCGCTGTTGCCATGCCCGCGCAGGTCTATCGCGTAGACATGGTAATCGTCGCGCAGCGCCCGCGCCACCCAGTCCCAATTCCGCGCATGGTCCAGACCGCCGTGGACCAGGATCACCGTGGGCTTGCCCCCAGTCCCCCAGTCCCAAAATTGCAGTTTCAGGCGGTGTGAATAGAAGAAATGCGAAATCGGTTCCAATGTTTCGGTCATCGAATAGAGACCACCACTTCATTCGGACGCAGCATGCGCGACTGGTTCTGCGCGGCCTGCGCAGCCGCTTCCGGGTCTTGTTTGATGCGAATCGTTTGATCTTTGATCCTCTTGTTGGCGCTTTTCGCGCTCTCGACCTGCGCCGAGGTCTCGTTGTATGAATTTCTGGCCTCGCGCTCCTGCTCTCGCGCGCGAGTATAGACTGAATAGGCGAGGGCGGCGACGGTCAATATGATCATCGCCAGCCAGCCATAATTGGGAAAGCGCGGCGCTCGCCGCAAAGTCCTTGATCTGTCGAAGCTGTAAGTACGGACGCTGGCCGAAAGTCTAGCTGAGTACGAATTTACTCCCTGTTTCAATCAACACCTCCAAATCCTTCTTAGTATTTGTTTCCGCGTAACAACGAACTAAAGGCTCGGTGCCCGACATTCGAAGCAATATCCACGAGCCGTCATCAAAAATATACTTCACGCCGTCCATCCGATTGACTCCAGCGATTCGGCGTCCGCCTATCGAATCTGGCGGATCGGACGACAGGCGTTTCTGCAGACGGTCTTTAACCTCGGGCGTCAGTTTGATCCCGACGCGGTCGCTGTATAGGGCGCCGTCTTTTCGGAACAGTTCTTCGAGCATTTCTCCGAGCGACGCCCCGCGCGAGGCCACCATCTCGGTCACCAGCAAACAGGCCAGTATCCCGTCTTTTTCCGGGAAGTGCCCCTTCACTGTAAGCCCGGCGCTTTCTTCGCCGCCCAGAATAATCTTGTCCTGATTGACCAGTTCGCCTATGAACTTGAACCCGACCGGCGTTTCGTAAACCTGGCGTCCGCGCCGCCCGGCTACGCGATCCACCAGATGAGTGGTCGCCACGCTTCGCGCGACGCCGCCCGTCCAGTCCGGGCGCGTTTCACACAGGTAATCCACGATGAGCGCCAGGATGTAATTGGCCGAAACGAACGATCCGTCGCGATCAATGAAGCCGAACCGGTCGGCGTCGCCGTCTGTCGAAATTCCGAGCGCGAGCCCCTTATCGAGCACGAGCCGGCGCAACTCGCCCAGGTTCTTCTCCGATGGTTCAGGGCTATGGCCGCCGAAGAGCACGTCACGATAATCGTGAACCACGCTGACTTCGCATTCATGTCGCCGCAAAACCTCGTCCAGATAGCCGCGGCCTGTCCCCCACAACGGATCATAAGCCAGCTTCAATCCCGCCGAAGCGATCTTCGCGAAATCGACTCGCGCGCCGAGGTCGTTCAAATAATCCTCGCGTGGATCGAGCGCGATAGCTTCAGCCGAGTTTTTCCGCCCGGACTTCCCTGCCCCGCTTGCCCCGATTGCCCCGCTTGCCCCGCTTGCCCCGCTTGCCCCGCTTGATTGAAAGTCGGCGATGCGCTCTTCGATCTTTTTCGTCACCTCGGGCAGCGCTGGCGCGCCGTCGGCTGTCGAAAATTTCATCCCGTTGTACTGCGGCGGATTGTGACTCGCTGTAAAATTGATGCCGCCTCGCGCGCCTTTCGTCCTGATCGCGTGTGAGATTACAGGTGTGGGAGTGTCACGCGTCGTTAAATAGGATTCGAATCCCAGTTCCGCAAACTCGGTTGCGCATTCGGCGGCAAACCTTTCGCTCAGGAATCTGGTGTCATAACCGACAATTACTCTCCCGCCCGCAGCCTCATCATTCAAAACCGATGCGATTGCGCTTGTAACCAGCCGTACATTGGCCAGTGTGAATTCATCCGCAATTATTGCGCGCCAACCCGATGTTCCAAATGCGATACTCATAAACTAACCACAACCACAACCCTATGCTTAACTGATGTGATCTGGAAATTATCACTAAACTAATACTATGTAAAGTCTTTTCTTTCAACAGTTTCACAGGTGCAACTTAAGCTTTTACCTGATCCGTTTTCCGGGTATGGCTTTTCATCCTGACCGAGATCGCGGATCCGCATTGTCAAGATCCTGTATCTTGCGCTGAACTAATCTTTTACGGGAATCTGAGTATGGCCGGCCCTGTTTGGCCAAACTGCGGGATGCTTAAGGGTTCGATTAAGCAAATGTTTTACAGATGAAATAGAAGGCAGGATTTTAGATTGTGACAAGGTTGGCGATTGGCGCAGCGAACGCCACACTTCTGCTTTTCAGAGCGCCATTGAAAGCTTTGCCCAAATTGTTGATTCAATATTGCCGGCGATTAAGCAGCCAGTTTTCTGGTACGCGAGCGCTTGCCGGCCAGGGCGTTATCGATCATCTCTTCGACTTCTTCCGCCGTAAGTTTAGTGACATGAGCCAGTTCTCTGATGATCAAATGGCGCGCGCGCGCCATGGTCTGTTGCTCTTCCGGCGAAAGGGTCTTGCCTTTGCTCAATTTGGCCATAGTCTTGAGCGAATCGGCGACCTCATAAATTTCACCAGAAGCCATACGTTCGGCGTTCTTAGCGTTACGTTTCCGATGATCGCTGGCGACCTCGATGTCCTTGCCCAGGAAGCGTAATAATTTTGGGATGTCGGCCTTATCAATCAACTTCCGAACTCCAACGCCTTCGGCCTTATTAACTGGAACCAAAACCGTTGTGCCTTCCTGAAAATCAAGCGGCTTTAATTGATACAATTTTACGGTTAATCCGCTAATTGTTTGTTCGATAACCCCAGCCACTCGGCATATACCAAGTCGTGGATAAATAACTTTGTTACCTTCTCTGAATGTCAATGCTTTTTTTCTCCTATTGCGCCAATAAAGGTGGCAATAGTATAGCACAAAAGGCTGTTTACTGCCCATTGAGTCAAATTTTCCTCATGTCTTAAAAGCGTACATTTAACATTCAAAAAGATGCACTATTTTGGGACATAATTATAATTATCGGCGTGGTCCATAGAGTGGCGAGATAGATTGAGTCCCAAAAGTGCCTATCCCTTTCAAGGTGAAGGCAAAAACGAAGCGTGATTCGTTGCGGCTGCCGGCGTTGAATGTGACATGCTGGACCTCGAAGCCACAGCAATCCCATGCCCATCCGCTCGTCGTCGTGAGGTAGATGAAACGACTATCTCTCTGCGCTCCGTCGAAAGTCTGATTCCTGAAATCGTAGCTTAGAGTGAAAGAACCGTAAGGGCCGCGCGTCCGATTGCCGATGAGGGCTGAGAAGTCGAACTGGTTGCCGGGAAATGTCGTCGGATCGAATGAAATCTGCTCATCGCGCAATTTGTCGTCTTCGATGCGCCGGGTGTAGTACCAGGACTGGCTGAACGACAGGATGCCTTTTGAGGCTCCCATGCCGACGATGATATCGCGGAGGCTATTATAACGAGTGTCGTAATTGAGCCGTAGGTCGGCAAACAGATTCTGAACCGGATAGAATCGCGCCTTGAGGTTGAGCGGAGATACGTCACGTTCGGCCCCAAGGAAGGAGAAGCCTGACAGCGTATTGACCGGGAAGAATTGGTTGCGTTGGCCCGGCTTGAGGGCCCCGCCGAAGGTGGGGTCGAAGAAATATTTCTGCGACACCGTAAGGTTGAGCAACTCGTGGGTCTGCGGCGTCGAGTCGTCATCCGCCTTACGTTTCACGAAGAAACGGTTCGTAACGCCGTACTCGATTTCATTCGTTTCGGCGATCAGGTCTCGTTCGTCGATCAGAGGAGTGCGGTTGAAATCATCAATGCCCTTGACGCGGCGATATTCGACGAAGGGTTCGATCGCGTGTTTGAACCAGGGGGTCCCGTCCCCGTGGCGGAAGACTCTGGCCAGGGCGGGCGCGCGCAAATCCAGATCGAGGTCGGCGTAATTTCGCAACAGTGGCTGTCCGACAATCTGCCTTTGATCGGGATCGACGCTGTCGCTGTAAAAAGTCGAGCGCACGCCGAGGCTCGGCGTCAGCGTGAAGCCCGCGACGGACTTCAATGGGAAGGTCAGGCGGGGAGAAACATCGAGGCGTTGGACGATTCTCGGGGTATTCAAATCGACCTGATTGAACGTCGTCTCGACGCGCTGCACGCCGTCAAGCGCCGCGTCGAAAGAGAAATAGAACGGCAGTTTTTCGGAAATCCGGGAGTCCCGCCGCGAAAACTCTATGCTCGGCAATTGGCGCGTCTTGACGATCGAATTGGCCACGAAGGCGCTCTGTTGACCGACCTGCGCGTTGAAGCTGTTCGCGCCCCAATTCTTGTTGAGATAAAAGACCGAACGCTCTTCGGGCGAGATCGCGTTCAGAACGTTGTCTGAGAAGACGTTGCGGAAATCGAACGACGAAGTGATATTCACGTCGGCGACGGCCGTAAAGCCGTTCTTGAGATACTGCACGGCGTTAACATAGAAACTGCTGCCGCCCTGATCCGGCAGTTTACATTCCTCGCCCCGAGTCGCGCGGTCGCAACCTGCATAATATTTGGGACCCAGCAGGCGATCCTTGACCATGGATGAACCGAACGCGATATGGGAATGCTCATCCGGTCTGGCGCGGAAATCGAAGCCGAGTCCGATGCCGCGCTGCGAATATACATCGGTTTTGATCAGCACGTCGGCGCTGCGGCCCAGAGTCTGAAAGTAGGCGAGGTGGAAAGTGCGTCCCTTGATCGAGGACGAGCCGGAACTGGGCGTCAGGAATCCCGATGAACGATCTTTCTTGCTGATCGAGATCGAGGCGTAAGGCAGCCACAGCACGGGGATGTTTCTGATGCGGAAGAACGCGTTATAAACCTTGGCCCGGTGATCGAGCCGAATACGCGCGCGTTTCGCGGTAAAGCTCCACCTGGGGACTTTCTGCTGACACGCGGTCAACATCGCGTCTTCCAGATTGTAAGTGTCCTCGCCGGTCTTGTCCGCCCGAGGCGCTTCGACGACGACCGTAACCCCGTCGGGAGTCGTGTTCGTGAAACCCGTCGCGTTTCTTATCACGCCGCGGCGCGTCTTGTAATTAAATTCAAGCGTCTCTCCGGACAGCCGCTGCCCCTGCTCCTCTAAAAAAACGTTTCCCTCGGCGAGCACATCGCTGGTGGCGTTGTTATATGTGATCCTGTCGGCGATGATCAGGATCTCTCCGTCGGACACACGAACGTTGCCGATCGCGACGGTAACGTTTCCCTGTTCGTACTGTTCCTCGGAGAAGATATCGACGTCGCGCCGCGGCTTGCCGTCCGGCCGGGGGCTGATGATCGTTTTTGGCGGCGCCACGGCCCACCCCATGTTGATCAGGTTCTTCCTCTCCTCCTCTGGCGAAGCGCCTGGCCCGGTGTGAACGGGAGGTTCGACCTTCCTCTCCGGAGCCGCCGGCTGCTGCGCCTGCGAAGAGACACTGACCACGCTCGCTACGAGGATTGGCAGGAGGGCTGACAGGAGGATTCGCGGTAATTGGGTGAAGTGGTATGAATAACGCATGAAAGCCGTTTTATATTAACGTCTCGAACCGCCCGCGGCCCTCGACGTCGCCGCGAATATGCGGCCATATAGCTCTTCCGGGGCGTCGACTGATTCCTGTTCTTCAAGCGATTCGCGCAGGCCCTCGACCAGGCGGCGGCACCCTTCACAGGCCGCAAAATGTTCGCTGAAGACCGCTTCGTATCCGCCCTCGATCAACCCGTCGAAATAATCGGAGATCAAGGCGTCGAGCGTGCGGCAACTGAGCATCTCGCCGGCGGTCGTGGCCTCTATGATGCGCCGTTCGACTTCCGCGCCCATGGCGACTTCGCGCATTTGCGATTCTTTCCATTCGTGACAGCCGTCAATCGCCGCGCGCACGTCGTTGAAAAGTAAATGGCACGGACGGCAGGCCAGCAGGTGCTCGCAGAAATCGCGGCGGCCTTGGCGCGCCATTCCGCAATCAAGGTAATCACTGACCGATTCTTCGAACTGCGAGCAATCCATCGTCTGAATCTCCGTGATCCTCAGGTCGAGCCTTGGGGCGGTCGAGCCTCGGGGGTTGGGAACGTCATTGTAGTGAGGCGCGAATTAGAATTCAAGGCAAAGGAGCGATCAACGGCGGTTCGAAGCGCTGTTCCAGCGACTTGTCCCGCCAACGGACCGGCGAATGCGAAACGAGATTGAGGGCGGCGGCGTTTAAAAGACTTCCGGTCTCGACCAGGCCGCGGAAGGTTTTGAGAGTCTCGATTCGCACATTAGCTCAGCTTATACACAATTTTAAGTTTTTGAATTTTACTTATCGCACGAACCTTGATACTTTCGTTACTTACGCGAATGGACTTCCCGCCCCGAACATCGACCCATGGATGCCTGGGGATGCCTGGGGATGCCTGGGGATGCCTGGGGAGACATGGAATGGAGACCTGGAGAGGACAGAAAGAGAGATGGCTGCTTCCGCTCAAAGTATGCGGGTGACGCCGGCCGGCGCGCTGATGCGCCTGTGGCGGTCTTCACTCGGTAAAAAGTATGTAATGGCGATCACCGGATTCGGCTTATGGATCTTCGTGATCATTCATATGCTCGGCAATCTGCAGATATTCCTCGGCCGCGAGAAGATCAACGCGTACGGCGCGCTTTTAAAAGCCAACCCGGCGCTCCTGTGGTCCGCGCGCGCCGGCCTGCTTTTGATCGCGATTTTGCATATCACGTCGGCCACGCAGTTGGTTCTGGCCAATCGGCGAGCCCGCCCCGTCGGCTACAAATTCAAAAAGCCGCCGGCCTCGACGTTCGCAAACCGCACGATGTGGATCAGCGGCGCGATCCTCCTGTCGTTCATCCTGTTTCACCTCGCGCACTTCACTTTCGGGCTGATCAACCCGAGTTTCCTGACAATGGAAGACCCGTATTACCGGCATGACGTGTACGGGATGATGGTCAGGGGGTTCTCCAATCCCGTGGTTTCGGCGTTTTACATAATCTCGATGGGCCTGCTGCTCTCGCATCTGAGCCACGGCGTGAGCAGCCTGTTTCAGTCGCTGGGGCTGCGCAGCAAAAAGATGTTCGGATTTTTCGACAAGCTGGCGAAGATCACGGCGCTGGCGCTCTTTATTGGAAACAGCATGATTCCGTTGGCCATTCTGTTGGGCTGGGTGAAGCAATGAGCGTTAAACTCGATTCAAAGATTCCGTCAGGGCCGGTCGCCATGAAATGGACGAATTACCGGGAGCATATGAAACTGGTCAACCCGGCCAACAAGCGCAAATTCGACGTCATCGTCGTCGGGACGGGGCTGGCCGGGGCTTCGGCGGCGGCGACGCTGGGCGAACTGGGCTACAACGTCAAGGCCTTCTGTTTTCAGGACAGCCCGCGCCGCGCGCACTCCATCGCCGCGCAGGGCGGCATTAACGCCGCGAAGAATTACCGCAACGACGGCGATTCAATCTACCGGCTGTTTTACGACACGATCAAAGGCGGCGATTTCCGCGCGCGCGAAGCCAACGTACACCGGCTGGCCGAGGTCAGCGTCCAGATCATTGATCAATGCGTGGCGCAGGGCGTGCCGTTCGCGCGCGAGTACGGCGGGTTGTTGGACAATCGTTCTTTCGGCGGCGCCCAGGTCTCTCGCACGTTTTACGCCCGCGGGCAGACGGGCCAGCAGTTGCTGCTCGGCGCTTACCAGGCGTTGAGCCGCCAGATTCATGCCGGTTCGGTGAAGATGCGCCCGCGGACGGAGATGCTGGACATTGTCTTGATCGACGGCCACGCCAAAGGCATCATCACGCGCGATCTCGTGACCGGCAGGATCGAGTCCCATTCGGCGAACGCCGTCGTGCTGGCGACCGGCGGCTACGGCAACGTCTTCTTTCTCTCGACTAACGCGAAGGGCTCCAACGTGACGGCGACCTATCGCGCGTTCAAGAAGGGCGCGCTTTTCGCCAACGCCTGCTACACGCAGATTCATCCGACCTGCATTCCGGTCAGCGGCGATTATCAATCCAAACTGACGCTGATGTCCGAATCGCTGCGCAACGACGGCCGCGTCTGGGTTCCCAGGAAAGCGGGCGACGACCGCCGCCCGAGCGAGATCCCCGAGGACGAGCGCGACTATTACCTGGAGCGCAAATACCCGAGCTACGGCAATCTGGCGCCTCGCGACATCGCGTCGCGCGCGGCCAAAGAAGTCTGTGATGAGGGGCGCGGCGTGGGCCCGGGCGGTCGCGGCGTTTACCTGGATTTCTCCGCCGCGATCAGGCGCTTCGGCGAACGCGTGATCGCGGAGCGCTACGGCAACCTCTTCGAGATGTACGAGCGCATCACGGCTGAGAACGCCTACCAACAGCCGATGCGCATCTACCCGGCCGTGCATTACACGATGGGCGGCTTGTGGGTCGATTACGAATTGATGAGCAATATTCCGGGGCTGTTCGTGATCGGCGAAGCCAACTTTTCGGACCACGGCGCCAACCGCCTCGGCGCGAGCGCGCTGATGCAGGGCCTGGCCGACGGCTACTTCATATTGCCCCAGACCATCGGATCGTATTTCGCCTCGCAGAAAAACGGCAGATATCCGGCGGATCACCCGGAATTCAGGAAGGCTGAAGAGGAAGCCAGCGCCCGCACAAGCAAGCTGCTCTCCATCAAAGGTAGCCGCACGGTTCTGGATTTCCACCGCGAACTCGGCAAGCTGATGTGGAACAACGTTGGGATGGCGCGCAACGCGGCCGGTCTGAAAGAGGCGCTCGCGCGTATCCCCGAAATCCGCCGCGAGTTCTGGGAGAACGTCAACGTGTCTGGCAGCGCCGGCGAACTGAATCAGGCGCTGGAATACGCGGGCAGGGTGGCGGACTTTCTGGAGTTCGCGGAGTTGCTGACCTACGACGCGCTTCATCGCGAGGAGTCGTGCGGCGGCCATTTCCGCGAAGAATACCAGACCGAAGACGGCGAGGCGCTGCGCAACGACGACAAGTTCGCTTACGTGGCGGCCTGGGAATTCAAAGGCGTCGACCAATTCCCGGAATTGACCAAAGAGCCGCTCGTTTACGAAGAAGTGAAAATGTCGCAGCGCAGTTACAAATAATTGAGTTAGCAATCAACGGCCGGCCTCCGGAAAACCCTAGACTTGCTTGTGACGGGGGCTGGTCGTTGGTTGCTTAAAAAAAATAGGGCCTATAAGTCCTATAGGCCCTATAGGTCCTATTTGATTTGATATGAACCTGACATTACGAATCTGGCGCCAGAGGGACGCCGAAACGCCAGGACAGTTCGTCACATACGAGGCCAGAGACATCAGCCACGAGATGTCCTTTCTGGAAATGCTCGACGTGGTCAACGAAGACCTGACGCGACGCGGCGAAGAACCGGTCGCATTTGAAAGCGATTGCCGCGAAGGAATCTGCGGGAGCTGCGGCCTGGTGGTCAACGGCGTTCCACATGGGCCGGCGCCCGCGACGACCGTGTGCCAGTTGCACATGCGATTTTTCAGGGACGGCGACACGATCACGATCGAACCGTGGCGGGCCGCGTCATTTCCCGTCATCAAAGACCTGGTCGTTGATCGGAGCGCGTTCGACAGGATCATTCAAGCCGGCGGCTACGTTTCAGTATCGACCGGAGGCGCGCCCGACGGCAACGCCATTCCGATCCCGAAACACGACGCCGATCTGGCGTTCGACAACGCCGCATGCATCGCCTGCGGCGCATGCGTGGCGGCGTGCAAGAACGCCTCGGCGGTGCTGTTCGTCGGGGCCAAGGTCTCGCACCTCAGCCTGTTGCCGCAAGGCAGGGTGGAAAAGGACCGGCGCGTTATGAACATGGTCACGCAGATGGACGCCGAAGGCTTCGGCAGTTGCACCAACATAGGCTCCTGCGAGGCCGTTTGCCCGAAGAGCATCACGCTCGACTCCATAGCGCGGATGAACCGGCAGTACCTGGTAGCGACGGTCAATCGCAGGCTGGAATAGGATATTCAAACTATCGCGCCGCATTTGTAGTGTCTGAGTGTTCCAATCTGCTCCATTTCGATTTAGAATTTATGTGAGGTCAGATATGGAAATTCATGAATTGGTAATCGAAATGAAGCTGCTGGAACGCCGACTGACCCTTTATGAGGAAAAGTATGGCGTCCTGAGCGAGGATTTCTATTCAGCGCTGATGTCGGGCAAGCTGTCACAATACGACGAATATGACGAAACGCGGGCAGATTTCAGCCGGTGGAAAGGTATCTACGAAACCTGGCTGCGGCGAAAACAATCCTATACTGAACAGATTCAGCAACGTGACCCGGCTGACGCCATGCGGTTACAACCCGCCTACTGAAAATGTCCAGCAATCCCCTCAAGTCGCTCAGCGATTACAGCCACTTTGTCGCCGAACTGATTGACCGTACAACGGTAAAACATTCCACGCTCTTCGTCTGGCCTGAAAGTCCCTACACAGGCGTGGCTGACGGTGAGTTTTTTTTCGACCATGGATTTCGACTGCGAGTGAGAGAGGAACTTGATTTCGACGCCGCGATGATCACCTCTTATGGCTACGAAGTCTATCGCGACGACGAGCGAATTTACTGGTACGACGATTTTCCACATCCTAATGATCCGTCACTTGCGCCCACTCACCCGCATCACAAGCATGTGCATCCTGACATTAAGCACAATCGTATTCCCGCGCCAGGTCTGAGTTTTACTCAACCCAACCTTCCGGCGATCATCAAAGAGATCGAAGAATTGATGGAAGGCGGCGACTGACCACTTACGCCTTATAGGAGCCTCCGATGCAAGCTATCACACCCCGGTGTGACCTTGTGAAGACACAAGTCACATTAATCCTCCAATTGTGCATTTGCATTTTTCTGACCATCTCAGTGTTTGCTCAAGATCAGCGAGCCGATTCCAAAAACACTTACTCACAAATGACTCGCACGTTTCATTCGGCCGATGATTTCAGCCGCCTTACCAAAGGCAAAGTAGAAATCCGGCGCAATCCCACGCTTAGTTACGTCGGCGGCGACTTAATCGGCTCTCCAGACGGCATCGTGCGACGCCATTCAGACGGTTCGCTCAGTCCGTATCCGAGCGCCGCCAAATTGCCCTGCCATGAAATTACAGTGATCGTTGATGACCAGCCTTCGGTTGTGTGGATCGGCACGACTCGCGGCGTAATTATCTATAATGAACTCTCTCGGGATATTCGCGGCTACCTGGCAGGCCAGCGCTGGCTGCCGGATGACCACGTCACTGGCATCGGACTTGAACCGCCCATGAAGGCCAATGTTGTCTGGATCGAAACGCCAAAAGGATTCAGCCGCATTGAATACAAAGAAATGACGCTCGCCGAAAAGTCCAAAGCCTTCGTCGAGCGCATCCGCGCCCGCCACGTCCGCCATGGATTGACTACCGATTCAATCCTGCAAACGCCCGGCGATCTTTCGAGCAACCGAACCGTCTCCAGCGACAACGACGGGTTGTGGACGCAGATGTACGTAGCGTCTGAAGCCTTTCGCTACAAAGTCACGGGCGAGGCTGACGCGCGGGCGAACGCCAGACAGGGTTTTGAAGCGGTTTTGCGGCTGGAAGAGATCACCGGCATTCCCGGTTTCCACGCGCGGTCATTCATCAAAATCGGCGAAGACATACAGCCCAAAGACGGCGAATGGCACGACACGCCCGACGGCAAATGGCGATGGAAGGGAGACACCAGCTCTGACGAGATCGTAGGCCTTTATTTCGGCTATGCGATCTATTACGACCTGGTCGCGAATGAAAAGGAGAAACAGCAGATTCGCGGCGTCGTCGCGCGGATGACCGATCACATTCTGAACAACAATTACCAGCTGATAGATAACGACGGCAAACGCACGCTGTGGGGATGGTGGGGGCCGGATGAAATCCGGGCCGACCCTGACGAGACGGGGCTGCGGGCGCTGCACATCCTCTCGCACCTGCGCGCCGCCCATCACATCACCGGCAATCCGCGCTACGAGCAGGCTTACAAAGAGCTGATTTCCAAACATCGCTACCACCTGCTGACGCGCAACCAGAAGATCAACTACCCGGGCCACGTCAATCATTCGGATGACGAATTGGCCTTCCTGTCGTATTATCCATTGCTCAACTACGAAACCGACCCGAAACTGCGCGGCGTTTACGTTCAATCGCTCGAACGCTCCTGGCAGGTAGAGCGCCCGGAACGCAATCCGCTATGGAATTTCATCTACGCCGTCGGAAGCGGAAGCAAGGAATTTGGTCGCGAGGAAGCGGTCCGCACGCTGCGGGAAATCCCTATGGATCAAATCTCGTGGACTGTGACTAATTCACACCGGCTGGATGTCCCTATGGACACTCTGAATGACAGGTTCGATCGCCCCCAGGCTTTGATCGTCCTGCCTTACGACGAATTGCCGATCGGCAAATGGAACGGCAATCCGTACCGGGTCGACGGGGGCAATGGAGGGCGCAGCGAGGGCGATGGAGTCTATTTTCTGCTGCCTTATTGGATGGGACGCCATCACAAATTGATTGACAACTAGATCAGCTTGCAATTGCATGTGTGGGAAAATTTGCCTGTGTCCCCGCGCCTCATGGACGCGAATCGATCTAATCACACGATAAACAGACGGAATCTGAAATCGTCGCCGGCAGAGCCCCCCGGCGAGGGGAAAATCAATGTCCAACCAGCAGTCCGATGAGCAATCGAATCGGCGGCCGGACAAGCCACGACAACCGGCCGAAGCGGACGCCCAGCTGCGGCGCGCGCTGAGTGTCTGGGGCGCGGCGGCTTTCGTCATAACCAGCATGATCGGCATCGGCATCTTCACGGTCCCGGCCGACGTCAGAGCCGCGACCGGCAATCCGATCGCGGCGCTTGGAGTTTGGGTAACCGGGGCGGCGCTCGCGCTCTTTGGCGCGTTCTGTTACGCCGAACTGTCCACGCGGATGCCAAAGGCCGGGGGCGAGTATCAATATCTGGCGAATATTTACGGCCGCCCGTGGGGATTCATCGGAGGCTGGATCACTCTCTTCGCGGGTTTCGCCGCGCCGATCGCCGCTTCGGCGATTATGGCGGTCAAGTATTTTGCGCCTCTTACGCAGGGCTGGGACCCGGACGCGCCGCTGATCGGCTGGCTGGGCGTCACGCAGGGATCGCTCATCTCCGCGCTACTGCCACTGCTGTTCGCGCTTCCCCATTCAATCGGCGTCAAACCCAGCGGGCGGCTGCAAACGACGCTGGCGCTTATGACCGTCACGGCGATCATAGTCTTCACGACGGCCGGCGTATCGAGCGGGCGCGGCGATTGGGGGCGGGTGATGCAGAGTTCAGAGGCGACCGGGGCATGGTGGGTGGCTCTGATCCAGGTGGGCTTCGCATACAGCGGATGGAACGCCGCGGCCTATCTGGCGGGAGAAGTCGCGGAACCGCGCCGCGCGTTGCCTCGCGCCTTGATCAGCGGAACGCTCGCCGTCGCGATCCTCTATATCGCGCTCAACATGCTCTATTTTTACGCGATGCCGGCCGGCGCCTGGAAACCGGATCTGCCAATCGCTCAAAAAGCCGCCGAGCAACTCTTCGGCCTTTCGGGCGGAAAGATGGTCAGCGCGATCATCATGGTCACGATCGTCGGGGCGATCAGTTCATGGACGGCCGCGGGGCCGCGCGTCTATTACGCCATGGCTCGCGACGGTCTGGCGCCTTCCGTCTTCGGCCGCCTCGGCAAACGCAGCCAGGCGCCGATCATAGCGGTTTTCACCCAGGCGGGCCTCGCTTCGCTTATGGCCCTGACCGGCGCGTTCGGAAAACTGCTGATTTACGTCGGATCGGCGCTGATGCTGATTTCGGCGCTGACGGTCGCGGCGGTTTACGTAGTCCGCCGCTCGGAGGACGACGATCCGAAAGGCAATTTCAGCGTCCCGGGCTATCCCTACACTCCCGCCGTCTACATTTTGCTCGTGATCTTTTCCTGGATTCAGACGCTGCAGAAACAACCCATGCCGGCCATTTACGCTATCGCGACAATTGCGGCCGGCGTGGGCGTTTACTATCTGGGACGCGCGCGAGGGTGGATCGCGACATCATCGGAAACCCGGCCGAAGACCGAAACTCAGGAGGGCGATTAATGAAGCTTCGCAAATCACTATTGCTCATCATGCTCGGCCTGCCCCTGTTTTTCGTCACGGGTCAGGCCCCGGCTCAGGATAAACAACAAACGGGCGGCCAATCGCGCGGCGGGCGCAGCCCCGAGGAATACATCAAGCTGCTCGAATCGGAGCGCCGGATCGGAAGTTTGCATGTAGACAAAGTCGTCGAAGCGCTCAAGGTCAAACCGGATGACCGCGTCTGTGACCTCGGCTCAGGATCGGGACTCTTTACTCGCCCTCTGGCCCGCAAAGCCGGCGGCAAGGGCGTCGTTTACGCCGTCGACATAGACTCCGAGCTGCTCAAATACGTGGAACGCACGGCGCGGGAACAGAAACTGGCCAACATCAAACCGCTACTGGCTTCAGAAACCGACCCGAAGCTGCCCGAAGCCGTGGACCTGATCACAATCATCGACACTCTGCACCACATCGGAAATCAGGCCGAGTACCTGAAGGGATTGAAAAAGTACCTGAAACCCGGCGGACGCGTCGCCGTCATCGATTTCAGCCGTGACTGGCCCGCCGGACACGAAAAGATGGTCTATACGGTCAGCGATCTGGACGGTTGGATGACCGCCGCCGGATTCAAGCGCGTCGAGCAACACGATTTTTTAGAAAGCAATTTCTTCGTCATTTACCAATAAGGCGCATCCACGAAGCCGCATAAAGAAAACATGAAGAAACTTTGTGTTCTTCTTTGTGTCTCTTCGTGCGGCCTCATGGACGAATTTTCTTCGGAGGACAAAATGAAAAATTATCGAATGCTCTTCATCGGTTTATCCTGTGGCCTGTTGATCGGATTGTGTCTGGGCGGCGTGGCCGCTTATAGCCAGGGCGGCGGCCGTCGCTTCATCAATCTGCCGAACCGCGCCGGCAACCTGCCATTCAGCGACGGCGTGATGGTGGGAAATACGCTCTATCTGGCCGGGCGGCTGGGAACTGATCCGAAGACCGGCCAGATTCCGGCCGACGTCGAACAGGAGGCGCGGTTTATGCTCGACA
>DASUFM010000023.1:0-5462 GCA_036274535.1 Blastocatellia bacterium | reverse complement strand
CGAAACTTCGGCGGACGCTTGAGAGTTTGTCACCCGCATGGCCCTCCCGAGATGAATTGACTGTAAGCCTTTTAGAACCAACAAAGCCTCGTTGTCGCGGTTAGGCTGGCCGTGCAATTGCAATATGCGAGTTTGCAATCGCAAAGAGCTATTGGTTGTTCACAGATCCGTATTGTTGATTTCGAACGATACCTGGCATTGATTGAATGAGATAGGAAAAGCTGCGGCTTCGTTTACCAGACTCACGCCGCAGCTTTAGGGCTAAACAGATGCCGCAAAGCAAAGCAAATCAAGAAATCTTCAGCGCAATAGACCGCTACTTCGATGCCGAGCGGGCAAAGGTCGAAGCGGGGCGCGATCTGGCTATAGGGCTGCTAACCTGGTTTGAGTCTCACGCGGGCGAGCTGGCCGGGGGCGTCCCGGTCGAGACGACGGCCAGGTCGACGCCGATCCCGAATGACGAAAGAGATTTGACCGCACAAGAACCCGCCAACATAATGGCGGCGCTCCAACCGGCTGCACCGACAAGGAGCGAAACAATGTCTGTCTACAAGAGAGACAAGCGCGGGAAGCGTGTCAAAGACAATGAGCCAGGGACATGGTGTTATGACTTTACTGAAGAAGGTGTCAGGTACCGAAAGTCGTTGCCAAGGGTTAAGACCAAAAAAGAAGCCAAAGCCGTCGAACGTCACGCATAGCACAAGGTACAGACCGGGGCCGCCGACCAGGAGTTAATACAAACCCTGAAAAGCCAACTGGCCGAAGTCCGCGCCGAGATGAAAAACATCAACAGCAATAAGGCCGGAGACAAAGAAATCAAGTTTGAAGATTTCATCGACAGCGAATATCTGCCCGAAAAGAAGACTTACAACCCTGACACATACGCCCACTATGAGCTTATGGCTGAAGTCTTTTCTGCTCATTTCAAAGGCCGGTTTATTCACGAAGTCACAGCCGGCGATATTCGGGCATTCAGGCAAGAAAGAGCCAATAGCAAAACGCGCACAGGCACTGACCGCGCAATCGGTACGCTCAACAGGGAGATAAGGCAACTAAGCGGAGTGTTTCAGCTGGCCGTCGAAAATGGGTATATCAAAAACAACTTCGCGCGCGTCGTGAAAAACATTCCAGTGGACAACGTGCGGGAGAAGGTCTTAGAACCCGAAGAGGAAGAAAAATTATTTGCCGCTCTGGCTGGCGATAGAGCGAAATTCAAGCCTATCGCACAGCTAGCGCTATACACAGGTCTGCGCCTTAGCGAAGTCGTTGAATTGACGTGGGAACAAGTCGACCTGTTGTCAGAAAAACCTAAACTCACAATCAAAAGCAAGGGCCGGGGCCGGAAGAAGAAAAAGCGGTCCATCCCGCTAATAGGAGCGCCATTCAAACTACTTCAGGACCTGCGCGCGGATTGTGACGGCAAAGGGCGAGTTTTCACAGGGCGCGGCATATCTCCAACTAACGTTTGTCATCGCTTCTCTGTCATCTGTGATGAAGTTGGATTGCCCGATGTGACAATGCATACCCTTCGCCATACATTTTGCACCAGGGTTGTTGATAACGGCGGGAACCCGGCACATGCGCAGCAAGTCCTGGGACATTCCAGCCTGGCGACTACGCAACGATACCTACACCCAGGCGAAAAAGCCGTTAGAGAGTCGATGAAAAAGCAGGATGATCGAGAAGCCAAAAAGACCGCTTCCAGGCCGAATCCGGACGCGATAGAGGACACAAATCCGGATTCGGCAAAATAAGGCAAGCGCGATAGCCTTGTAAGTCATTGTTTTGCCATAGGATACAACAGCACAGAATATTTCTTGACTTTGTATTGCATATTTAGTTTGCGCCGGTCTTGAGGGCGCCGTTTTCGATGATCAGATCGTCCTTCGTCCCGGATTTGCGGTCGGGGCCGTATGATATCAAGCGATAACTCGTAGGCGATCCCTGATATTCCAGTTCTTTCCCCCACAGGTCGACCCGATACGGAGATTTCACGTAGCGCGGGGAAAGAAAATCCAGCAGTTCGGTGATCCGATCGGCTTCAACAAACTGGCCGCGTTCGTTTTTATACGCGCCGAGCCCGTCGGCGAGTTGCCGCAGCAGGTCGTTGGTCCGCCGAACCTTCTCGCGCCGCAGGGCCTCTTCGATCAGTTCGAAAGATTCCCAGTGTCCGGAGCCCAGACGCGCCTCGGCGATGCGCCAGCCGTCTTTGTCTTTCGTGAGGCGAAAAGCCGTTTCGATCTGAGCTTCGACAATAACCCCGCCCCCCCCGACGCCGGCCGAAATATTTTTGATCCGCACCTGATCCTGGGTGAGATTGGCTCCCGCGATGTTTTGAATCAGTTCCCGCGCCTGCCTGACGCTGATGTCGTCAGCCGCGGAGCCCAGCCAGAATGCGCCGGTGATCAATGGGAGCGCGCCCAATGCAAAGAGCGATAGACGCCCGGACTTAATTCGCAGTTTCATAGGAAGATCCTTGCCCTTTTCGCGCCGCCGTCCGACAGCTACACAAATCGAACTCGCTTATGATGTTCGCATACAAAAAATAAATTGTGTAGTGATAAGCCTCATGGCCGAGTTGAAGCCGGCGCCGCCCCCGCCATTCTCTCCGTCATCCGGGTCACCGCCAGCATCATCCCTACGTCATGAACTCGCACGATGCGGGCGCCCCGCAAAACGCCGATGACGACGGTCGCCGCCGTGCCCGCGACACGCTCCCGCATGTCGTCGCGGGCGGCGCCGGAGAGCGCCTTGTCCAGCGTGTGTTTGATGAATGATTTGCGCGAAGTTCCGAGCAAAACAGGCAGGCCGAATTCGGTCACGATGCGGTCGAGCCCTCCGATCAATTGCAGGTTCTGTTCGGGGGTCTTGCCGAACCCGACGCCGGGATCGAGTATGATCCGCTCCCGCCGCGCTCCGCGACGGACCGCCTCCTCAAGCGATCGCCGTAATCCGCCGATCACTTCGGCGAAGACGTCGTCGACGGGCGGTTGCTGATGCATCATTCCCGGCGCGCCGCGCGAATGCATCAACGCCAGCGCGGCCCCCGTCTCTGCCGCGACGTCGGCCACGGCGGGGTCGAACCTGAGCCCGCTGACGTCATTGATGATCTCCGCCCCCGCCCGAATCGCGGCCCGCGCGACCTCGCTTTTCGTCGTATCGACGGAGAGCGGAATCCGCAGCCGCCCCCGCAAGGCTTCGATCACAGGCATTACGCGGTCCATCTCTTCTTCGGCGCTTACCGGCTTCGATCCGGGCCTGGTCGATTCGCCGCCGATATCCAAAATGTCCGCCCCCTCGGCTTCTATCTGGTAAGCGCGCGCGACGGCGCTCTCCAGATCGGCGTACTTTCCGCCGTCCGAGAAAGAATTCGGCGTCACATTCAACACTCCCATCACCAGGACGCGCGATTCCAGATCCAGAGTCGAACGAATCAGTTTCATTGCGGATTGCGGATTGCGGATTGCGGAGATTTGCCACAGAGCCACAGAGACACAGAGCAAAGGAGGATGGGCTTTATCTTTCCGTTCTCCTCTCTATGGCTCTGTGGCTCTGTGGCTAAGTTCCGCGATCGAGTATTATTTTATCGCCGCGATGCGCGTTGATGAATTCGGCCGCCGAGCGGCGCCAGAGCGCGATTTCCCAAAACCCCGCGCTGCCCGGATAGGCGAACAAACCTTCGTGATCTCCCTCTTCGGCGAAATAAGCGTTGAATCGCCTGACTTCACGCCCTCCTATGTGAATCTTCGCCGCCGGCGGGATCTTATGAGGCTTCAATTCGGCCTCGGTAAAATTGGTGACGAGGTTGCCGAAGCGATCAATGTGAATGACGCTGCCCTCGATCATTTCAGCGCTCGCGCGAGGGCGCGGGATTTCAAATCCGACGAAATCTTCGATCTCGACGCCTATCTCTTCCGGCCTCGTCCCGCGCGCGATGTAGGCGGCGACGGGAGCGAACACGTCGCGCCCGTGAAATGTCGCGCTGACCGGATGGTGGAAGTATCGATCGTTTGTAATGTGGAAAACCCGCGGATTCGGTTCGCGAGCGTAAACGAAGCTGAAAACGCCGTTGTCAGGCCCGACAAAAAAATATCCGCCGGCCTCGGCTACGACCGCGCGGCGCGATGACCCCACGCCCGGATCAACCACCACGACGTGAACCGTTCCGGAGGGAAAATTGTGATAGCACGCGCCCAGCGTAAACGCGGCCTCCTGAATGTCATGCGCGGCCACGTCATGCGTGATGTCAATGATCCGGACTTCGGGGTTTATCGTGAGGATGACGCCTTTTACCGCGGGAACGAAGTAATCGCTGAGGCCGAAATCGGTGAGAAGAGTGATCATTCTGTCGAGGATCGAAGATGGAAGATCGAGGATCGAAGATGGAAGATCACATCACGCGCAATGGCGCGATCTTCTATCCTCGATCCTCGATCCTCGATCTTCAGTCTCTGGTTCGCGCAGGCGCCGCGCTGCGAATCAGGATTTCGGTCCCCGGTTCGAGAATCAGATCTTTTCCGTCCTGGACCAGGACCGATCCTGCGCCGACCGCGCCACCGAGGATCGCGCCGATGGCCGCGCCTTTACCGCCGCCCGCAATTCCGCCAATGATCGCGCCGAGCGCGCCGCCTGCTACGCCGCGAGTAGCCGTGTCTTTAGTCCGGCTGCCGGTTTCGACGTTGCCTTCCTCGTCAACGGTCTTGACGGTCTCGCTCTGATAGACCCTATCGACCTGACCGGCGAATTTGCTGGCGCGACCGTCGCGCAGCCGGATCGTGTCGAAGGCCAGCGACATCTCGGTTTTACCGGTAGCCTTGCCCGATTTTGTGAGCGAGGCAATGTGGCCTTCGATGGTCGCTTCCGAGTAATCGCTCGGATCGAGGACGACGGCCGTGAACCTGTCGCCTTCCCGATTCGTCTTCGTGCTGATCTGGTCGTTGAGACGGATCTTCATCGTCACACCGTCAGGAACGATCGGACGGTTGGAAATCCTGTCATCCTGACCCGGCCTGTTGGCGCGACCATTATCGCGGCCATTGTCGCGATCGCGCTCGAAATCGCGGTCGCCGTTGCGCGGCCGTGACGGCCCCTGAGCCGGCGGAGGGTCCGGAGGCTGATTGTTAGCGTTGACCGTGGCGATAACCACACTGCGCAAATTCCTCGGAAGAGCGGTATTCAGTTCACGTCCGAAGAAACCGTCGTTATATCCAATCTCGAAACCGGCGCGGTAAGCCTCTTCGAATTCCGCCTTCGTGCCCATGCGGAACCTGTAGCCGCGGTCGGCGCGGTTGAAGGCCTCGCTGGTCGAAAAATCGCGCGGCTGGTTCTCGGTGAAGTCGCTCTTACCTTTCGTGTAGCCGTCTTCATAGCCGTTGTTGTAGCCGTGCTGATAGGCGTAACGGTAGCTGGCCGGATCGCTCGTACCGATCCTCGGCCTCTGCGGCGGTTGCGCCGATGCGCCG
>DASUFM010000022.1:0-9518 GCA_036274535.1 Blastocatellia bacterium | reverse complement strand
ATTGTCTCGGAACGTATGGTTCTGCGCCGGGTCTAAAATTTCCAGCAGAGCCGCGGCCGGATCCCCGCGGAAATCGCGCCCAAGTTTATCTACCTCGTCGAGCATCAACACCGGATTGTTCGATTCGGCGCGCCTTATGGCCTGAACTATGCGGCCCGGCATCGCGCCAATGTAAGTGCGCCGGTGGCCGCGCAACTCGGCCTCATCGTGCATCCCGCCGAGCGCCAGCCGCTCGAATTTGCGGCCCAGGGCGCGCGCGATCGATTGTCCGAGCGAGGTCTTGCCCACCCCGGGAGGCCCAACGAAACATAGGATCGGCGCGTTAGCCGTCGGGTTGAGTTTGAGCACGCCCAGGTGTTCAAGGATTCGCTCCTTGACTTCCTTTAAATCGAAATGGTCTTCGTCGAGCACCTGCCGGGCGTGCGCGAGGTCCAGGTTGTCCTGGGTGCTTTTGCTCCAGGGCAGTTCGAGAATCATTTCCAGGTAGGTGCGGATGACGTGGTAATCGGGAGAAGCCTGCGGCAGTTTCTCCATGCGCGACAATTCGCGCTCGGCCTCTTTGCGAGCCTCTTCGGGCAATTGGGCCTCGTCCATTTGTTTGCGAAACATCTCGGCGTCGGCCTGCTCAGGACTGGTTTCGCCGAGCTCTTCCTGAATGGCGCGCAGTTGCTGGCGCAGAAGGTATTCGCGCTGCTGGCGCTCCATCTCGCCCTGCGCCTGGACGTTGATCTGGTTGCGTAATTCCAGCACCTGCAGTTCGTGCAGCAGATAAGAATGGAGCAGGCGCAGCGCGTCCAGACGCGTGGGGGCTTCGATCAATCCCTGCTCCTTCTCGACCGGAAGGCCGAGCACCGATCCGATCAGGTAAGTGAGCTGCAACGGCTCCTCGTTCTCGGCGAGCATCTGCGTCACCTCGACCGGCGCGTTGGGCTGCGCCAGTTGAATGGCGCGGGCCGAAAGCTCCAGGATGGCGCGGCGCATGGCCTCTATCTCGGTGTTCTCTTCTTCAGGCACTGGCGCGAGCTTGACGCGGGCCATGAGGTAGGGCTCGGTCTGTTCGATCTTGATCATCACCACGCGCTCCACGCCCTGCACGATCAGGTTCACCGCGCCGTCCTGACGCCGCATCATACGTTTGACCACGGCCTTGGTTCCGATCGTGTACAGGTCACTTACGGTGGGCGTTTCGATCGACGAGTCGCGCTGCGTGACGATCAGCAGTTCCTTGTCTTCGCTCGCCAGGGCGGCGTCAATCGCGGCGACGGACGACGGCCGGCCGGCCGTCAGCGGCATCAGCAGGCCCGGAAACAGCACGCTGTTTTTGATCGGCAATACCGGCAGGCTTTCGATCTGTTCGTTCATCTCTCCTCCTCGTGTCTGGTATCCACGCGCACTAACAACAATCCGTCATGACTTTCTATGGAAACCCTCGCGCCGCTCAGATCGCAGGGCAATTCGATCACGCGCTCGAAGTGACTGTAGGTGATCTCCATCGAGTGATGGCTCCATCCTTCCTCGACGAACCTGTCGTGACGAACGCCGCTGACAAAAAGCTCCGAGCCGCTGGTCTCGACATGAACGTCTTCCTGTCGCACTCCCGCCAACTCCAATTTGACGACCCATCCTTCAGGCGCGCGGTAAATGTCGGCCGCGGGCCGCCACGCCATGGCGGCCCCCGCCTCGGCATGGATGAAGAAAAGCGACATTGGTTTTGTTACTGACAAGGTTTTCTCCTATAGGACAGATAGGACAGATAGGACAAACAGGCATCCCATCCTATCTGTCCTATCTGTCCTATTCATGTTGTTCCCCTGGCAATCCGCCCTTTTTCAGCCGTGAAATTCAGCTCTCCTCTCGACCGATCGAAATCCACGAGAACGGCCTGGCCGTCGTGGATTTCGCCTTTCAGGATGCGGCGTCCGAGCGACGTTTCGATCTCGCGCTGGATCGCGCGTTTGAGCGGCCGCGCGCCGTAATTCGGATCATAGCCCGCGCGGACCAGATGAGTGCGCGCGGCGTCGGTCAACTCCAGTTTGATGTGGCGGTCGGCCAGGCGCCGTCGCAGCCTGTCGAGTTGTATCTCGACGATCTCTTTCAAGTGTTCTTCCGACAGCGCATGAAAGACGATGACCTCGTCCACGCGATTCAGAAATTCGGGCCGGAAATAATGGCGCATCTCTTCAAGAACCGCGTCCTTCATACGCTCGTAGGCTTCGCCCTCGAACGCGCCGCGGTATTCCAGGATGCGAGGGCTTCCGATGTTCGAGGTCATGATCACGATCGTGTTTTTGAAATCCACGACGCGGCCCTGCCCGTCGGTCAGGCGGCCGTCATCCAGAATCTGCAGCATGACGTTGAAGACGTCATGGTGAGCCTTCTCTATCTCGTCGAAGAGGATCACCGAATAAGGCCGGCGCCGGACGGCCTCTGTCAGCTGCCCGCCCTCTTCGTAACCGACATAACCCGGAGGCGCGCCGATAAGGCGGGCCACAGTGTGCTTCTCCTGATACTCGGACATGTCGATGCGGATCATGGCGCGCTCGTCGTCGAAGAGGAATTCGGCCAGCGCCCGAGCCAGTTCGGTTTTTCCCACGCCGGTCGGGCCCAGAAAGATGAATGAACCGATCGGGCGGTTCGGATCTTTCAAACCCGAACGCGCGCGGATGACCGCTTCGGCCACGGCCGTCACGGCTTCGTCCTGGCCTATCACGCGGCGGTGGAGTTCATCTTCGAGCGTCAGCAGGCGCTGCAGTTCGGCTTCGAGCAGCTTTGTTACCGGCACGCCGGTCCAGCGGCTGACGACTTCGGCGATGTCTTCTTCGCCGACCTCTTCCTTGATCAGCCGCGCCTGGCCCTGTTTTTTCGCAAGCAGTTCTTCTTCGGACTGCAACCGTCGCTCGAGTTCGGCGAGTTTGCCGTAACGCAATTCGGCCGCGCGGTTGAGGTCGTACTGGCGCTCGGCCTGTTCGATCTCGACGCGGGTATGCTCGATCTGCTGGCGCAGCCCGCGCAGTCGCTGCACGCCCTGTTTCTCAGACTGCCATTGCGCGCGCAGCGCGTCGGCCTGGGATTTCAGCCCGGCAAGCTCTTTTTCGAGTTTTTCCAGCCGCTGGCGCGAAACCTGATCGGTCTCTTTCTTCAACGCCTCGCGCTCGATTTCGAGCTGCATGACGCGGCGCGAGATTTCATCCAGGTCCGCCGGCATCGAATCGATCTCGGTTCGCAATTTCGCCGCGGCCTCGTCGACCAGGTCAATCGCCTTGTCGGGCAGGAAACGGTCGGTGATGTAGCGGTTCGAGAGCACGGCCGCGGCGACCAGCGCCGAGTCCTTGATCCGCACGCCGTGGTGCACCTCGTAGCGTTCTTTAAGCCCGCGCAGGATCGAGATCGTGTCTTCGACCGACGGTTGATCGACCATTACCGGCTGGAAGCGGCGTTCGAGCGCGGCGTCTTTCTCTATGTGCCTGCGATATTCGTCGAGCGTAGTCGCGCCGATGCAATGCAACTCGCCGCGCGCCAGCATGGGCTTAAGCAGGTTGCCCGCGTCCATCGCGCCTTCGGCTTTGCCCGCGCCCACCACCGTGTGCAATTCGTCAATAAAGAGAATGATCCGGCCCTCGCTCTCCTGAACCTCTTTCAACACGGCTTTCAACCGTTCTTCGAATTCTCCGCGGTACTTCGCCCCGGCGATCAATGCGCCCAGGTCGAGCGCGATGATTTTTTTGTCTTTCAGACTTTCGGGCACGTCGCCGCGCATGATGCGCTGGGCCAGCCCTTCGACGATCGCGGTCTTGCCGACGCCCGGTTCGCCTATCAACACCGGATTGTTTTTGGTTCGACGCGACAGCACCTGGATCGTCCGGCGAATCTCGTCGTCCCGTCCTATGACCGGATCGAGCTTGCCCTGTTCGGCCAGTCGCGTCAGGTCACGGCCGTAACGCTCCAGCGCTTCATAAGTCGATTCGGGGTTTTGCGAAGTGACGCGCTGATTGCCGCGCACCGCCTGCAGCCCGCGCATCAGTCGCTCGCGCGTGATTCCGAGTTCGCGGAAGACGCGCCCGGTCGGGCCCATGTCGTCGGTCATCGCCAGCAACAGATGCTCGACCGAGATGTAATCGTCCTTGAGTTTCTTCGCCTCGTCCTCGGATTGAGCGAGCAGGCTGTTCAGCCGGCCCGTGACGTAAATCTGATCTGGCGCTCCCGACGGGCCCGAAACTTTCGGCAATCGGGACAGTTCCTGTTCGATGCGCTGTTTGACCGCGTCCGTGTTGATTTCGGCCTTGTCGAAGATCGAACCCGCCAGCCCGCGCTCCTGTTCGAGCAGCGACGCGAGCAGATGCTCTACGTCAACCTGTTGATTGCCGTACCGCGCGGCTTTCGATTGCGCCCCGCTAAGCGCCTGTTGAACACTTTCTGTAAAACGGTTGATATCCATAATATGCCCAATAGGACTTATAGGTCCTATAAGTCCTATTGATATTCACGGGGATTAAACTTTGATACAGCCGCGAGTTGTTCGAATAATTCTTTCTCCTTTTCGGTCGGTTTCGGCGGAGTGACGATTTTCAGCCTGACGTATTCATCGCCGCGTCCGCCGCCTCTGCGATTGAGTCCCTGGCCGCGGAGCCGCAGCCGCTGGCCGCCCTGAGCTCCGGCGGGGATGGCCATTTCGACCGAACCGTCGAGCGTCGGGACGTTGACGCGCGCGCCGAGCGCCGTCTCCCACGGCGCCACCGGCAGATCAATTTGAACGTCCCCTTCGGGAGTGACGCTGAAGAGTCGGTGGGGCTTCAACCGCAATCGCAACAGCAGGTCGCCGGCGGGCGCCGCGCCCATGCCACGTTCCCCCTGTCCCGCCAATCGAATCACCGAACCGTTACGCACGCCGGCCGGGATGGTTACATCCAGCGTCTTTGGACGCCGAACAACGCCCGCGCCGCGGCACGTCGGGCACGGCTTGTTGTCAATCGCGCCCGAGCCATTGCACGTGGGACAGGGCGTCGTGGATTGAATCGTAATCGCCCGCGTGGCTCCGCGATGGGCGTCTTCCAAACTGATTTCCATTTCGGCTTCGACGTCGCGACCGCGCATTGCGAAGGGGACGCCGCGGGCGCCGCCGCGCCTCGCCCCGAAAAGTGTTTCAAAGAAATCACTGAAGTCTCCCACGCCGCCCGCAGTGGCCGCGCCGAATATATCCCCGATGTCGCCGTACTCGACTCGGACGCCCTCCCAGGGCGCCCATCCGGGGGGCGGAGTGAAATCGGCCCCCGCCTTCCAATTCGCGCCGAGTTGATCGTAGCGTTTGCGCTTCTCCGGATCGGAAAGGACCTCGTAGGCTTCGCTGATCTCCTTGAATTTCTCTTCCGCCGTTTTGTCGTTGGGATTTACGTCAGGATGGTATTTGCGCGCGAGTTTGCGGTACGCCTTCTTGATTTCATCCGCGGTCGCGGCGCGCTCAAGCCCCAGAGTCTTGTAATAATCATGAAACTTTACCGCCATAATCAGATGTCAGATGTCAGATGTCAGATGTCAGATATCGCGTCACTTTTCACACTGACATCTGACATCCGACATCTGACATCTACTTCGCAACATGCACGCTCGCCGGTCGCAATATTTCGCCGTCCCATAGGTATCCGCGGCGCGTTTCGTCAGTCACCGCGCCCGGTTCGAGCACGATGCCCGATTTGCAGGTTCCGGCTTCGACCGCGCCCACCGCTTCATGCCGTGTGGGATCGAATTGCTGGCCCACGCTCTCGATCGGCGTCACGCCCTGCGCCCTGAGCGCGCCCGTTAATCGTTTGTGAATGGCGCGCAAACCTTCGGCCACCGCTCCAGACGACCCGGGCGCCTGATTGACGTGTTCGATCGCGCGGTCGAAATCGTCCATCACTTCCAGGAGCGCGAGCAGGATGGCGCGCTTGCCGGAACGTTCCGCCGTCCCCCGCTCGCGCTCGACGCGCTTACGGTAGTTGTCGAAATCGGCCATCGCGCGCAACCGCAGTTCGCGCTCGCGCTCCAACTCTTCCTGGATGCTTTTGATCTCAGCCGATGTCACAAGGCTTTCGACCTCGGGCGGGGGGGCGCCGAACCTGTCGCGCTTTATCTCTTTCTCTTTAGCCTTTGTCATTGCTTCACCGAATTGAAGAAATAATTGTCGGACCGACGATTTCTTGTTCTCGCAATGGCCGTGCCTTTGGGGTTGGCGCAGTATCGCGCGCGTAAGCAAGCGGTTACTCTTTCAGCGACCGCTTGCTTACGCGCGCGGCGCTGCGCCAAGGCGTAATTTAAGATCGCGGTTTGAACTCCGCATCGATCACGTCATCGGGACCGCGCTCTTGCGAGCCCTGCCGCCCCTGGCCTCCCGGCCCTGCCCCTTCTGATCCCTGGCCGGCGCCGGGGCCCTGCGCCCCGCCGGCCGCGGCGCGCGTATACGCCGCGCTCGCCAGGCCGGAAGCGAGTTGTTGCAGATCGCCAGACAGTTGGCGGAACTTCGCGATGTCAGTCGATTGGTTTTTGATCAATTCTCTGACCTCGTTGATCATCGCGTCGGCGCGGGCGCGTTCATTAGCGGGAGCGCGGTCGCCCAATTCGCTAATTTGTCTTTCGACCTGATAGGCCATGGCGTCTGCGTGATTGCGCGCGTCGACTTCTTCGCGACGGCGGCGGTCCTCGTCGGAATGGCGCTGCGCGTCGGCGACCATCCTCTCGACCTCTTCCTTCGGGAGCTGGGTGGATCCGGTGATCGTGATGCGCTGCTCCTTGCCTGTCGCCTTGTCGCGCGCGGTCGCGGTCAAAATTCCGTTGGCGTCGATGTCGAAGCTGACCTCGATCTGAGGCAGCCCGCGTTGCGCGGGCGCAATGCCTTCCAGCCGGAAATGGCCCAGCGTGCGATTATCGCGCGCCAGTTCGCGCTCGCCCTGCAGCGCGTGTATGTCGACGGCGGTCTGGTTATCTTCGGCGGTCGAAAAGACCTCCGAACGTCGCGCGGGAATGGTCGTGTTGCGGTCGATCAGTTTGGTCATCACTCCGCCCAGCGTTTCCACCCCCAGGCTCAGAGGCGTGACGTCGAGCAGCACCACGTCCTTGACCTCGCCCGCCAGAACGCCCGCCTGAATCGCCGCGCCGATCGCCACCACCTCATCCGGATTGACCGATTGGTTCGGCTCTTTGCCGGCGGTCAGCCGCCTAACCAGCGTCTGAACCGAAGGCATGCGCGTCGCGCCGCCCACCAGTATGACCTCGTCAATGTCCTTTTCGCTCAACTTCGAGTCCTGCAGCGCCTGTTTGACAGGCGCCACGCAGCGTTCGACCAGGTCGGCCGTGAGCTGGTCGAATTTCGCGCGTGAGAGTTTCATTTCGAGATGCTTCGGCCCGCTCGCGTCCGCCGTGATGAAAGGCAGGCTGATCGTGGCCTCGGTCACGTTCGAGAGTTCGATCTTGGCCTTCTCGGCCGCTTCGGTCAGCCGCTGTAGTGATTGGCGGTCGGCGCGCAGGTCGATGCCCTGTTCGCGCTTGAACTCTTCGGCCAGCCAATCCACGACGCGTTTGTCGAAATCGTCGCCGCCCAAATGCGTGTCGCCGGCCGTAGCCTTCACCTCGAATACGCCTTCCCCGACTTCGAGAATCGAGACGTCGAAAGTTCCGCCGCCCAGATCGAAGACCATCACGGTTTCGCTGCCCTTCTTGTCCACTCCGTAGGCGAGCGCGGCGGCCGTCGGCTCGTTGATGATGCGGAGAACATTGAGGCCGGCGATCTTGCCCGCGTCCCTGGTGGCCGTGCGCTGCGCGTCGTTGAAATAGGCAGGCACGGTGATGACCGCGTCAGTCACTTTTTCGCCGAGGTATTTCGCCGCGTCGTCAGCGAGTTTGCGCAGGACCTGCGCCGAAATCTCTTCGGGCGCGTATTGCTTCCCCTGAATGTCGAAGCGCACGGCGTCGTTCGGCCCGGCGACGACTTTGTACGGAACGTTTTTGGTCTCGCTCTGAACTTCGCCGAAGCGGCGACCGATGAATCGTTTGGCCGAATAGATCGTGTTTTCAGGGTTGAGCACGGCCTGGCGGCGCGCGATCTGCCCGACCAGGCGCTCGCCGTTTTTCGTGAAAGCCACCACGGACGGAGTCAGACGGCTGCCCTCATTGTTGATGATGACGGTCGGCTTGCCGCCTTCCATAACCGCAACCACCGAATTGGTTGTCCCCAGATCAATGCCTACTGCGTTTCCCATGATTCACCTCCCAAGTGCGGAGTTCGGATTGCGGATTGCGGATTTGCGAATCCATCCAACTGCGGACACGAAATCGAGATTGGGAGTTCCATCAATCCGCAATTCGCAATCCGAAATTCAGTGACTCGGAGCCGCGTATCGCGCATGTGGGATCTCTCCGCCCGGATACCTGAGTGACCGCAATTTGAAACCGAGCGCGATCATCAATACGCCGATGGCGATGGCGTAAGCGCCGACCAGCCACATGAGCGAGAGCGCCCCGGCCAGCGGAAATATCGCCAGCAATAATCCGAACGCCATCGAAAGAATGCCGATCAGCGCCATCAGCCATTCACCCCTGATCGCGTGGCGTAGCCTGACGGCGGTGATCACTTCAAGCGCGCCGGTCAGAATCGCCCAGAACGCGATCATGTAAACTAATCCCATGGCGGTCAGCTTCGGCCAGGTAAATGTCAGGATGCCTATCACTATGCCGACGAGGCCTTCAAACAATAAGGCCCACCAACGCTCGCTCCTCATATCGCGCCTGACGTCGCGCCTGAAGGCCGAGACCAACGCAAAGATCCCGTCAACCAGCGCGTACGCGCCGAACAACATCACCAGCGCCCACAGCATCACGCCGGGCAACATGAACGCGGCGATTCCGAACAGCACGGCGACCAGTCCTCGCAGCGCCATCGCCCACCAGTTTTGAGTCATCAAATTGAACATAGCTCTCCTCAGGGTAAATGTGGGAGATTCCACATTGCTCTCGTTATTTTCCGTCTCTGGGATTGGTGGGCAATTGATATGCCGATTAGATGAGTTTCACTTCTTCCAGCTTTTCCTCTGACGGGTAAAGCTCTTCCAGCCGTTTTTTGAGGTAATTGAAGGCCTCGTCTACGGAATCGGTCATCAGAAAAAGGCTGAGGTCTTCAGCTGAAATCATTCCCCATTTCAACAGCGCGTCGAAATTGACGATTTCATTCCAGAAGTCTTCGCCGTACAGGACAATCGGCATGGTTTTACGCGGCTTCTTGGTCTGAATCAGCGTCAATACTTCAAAAAATTCATCCATCGTTCCGAACCCCCCGGGCAAAACCACCAACGCTTTGGCCAGGTAGATGAACCAGAATTTGCGCATGAAAAAGTAATGAAATCTGAAAACCAGGTCGGAGGTGACGTAGGGATTGACTATTTCTTCGGTAGTAAGGTCTATGTGCAGGCCGACGGTCTTGCCTCCGGCCATGTCGGCGCCGCGGTTGGCCGCTTCCATCATTCCGCCGGAACCTCCGGAGCAGACTACGAAAT
>DASUFM010000021.1:0-3408 GCA_036274535.1 Blastocatellia bacterium | reverse complement strand
GTTGACCGCAAAGCTGACGCCTGCCGAACTGATTAACGTCAAATCGTGGCATGATAGTGACATCTTATTGCCAGCCGGGCTGACGATTGCGGGAATTCGCGTGTTGGTAGTTGATGATCATGAAGAGGCCCGCGAAATGCTCTCTGAGTTCCTGAACATGTGCGGCGCCGTAGTGATGTCGGCCTCTTCAGGCGCCGAAGCCCTGACCTATCTGTCAAACCCGCCGGACGGCTCGCCTCCCGACATTCTGTTGTGCGACATCGCAATGCCGGTGGAAGACGGCTATACCGCGCTGCGCCGGGTGCGGGCGCTCGAAGAAGCGCGCGGCGTCGAGGCGTTAAATCGGATTCCGGCGATCGCGTTGACCGCGCTCACCGGCGCCAAAGAACGATTGCGCGCGTTGAGCGCGGGCTTCAACCTTCATGTGGGCAAGCCGGTCGACCCTGTCGAATTGATGCTCGTGATCGCCAACGTCGCAAGTATACGGCACGAAGAGAGACTGATCCATTGAATGGAGCGGCAGTATCAGGACTCAAGGCGCTCCATATGCCTCACGATTTCGGTCGCTACTTTGATTAATGACAAATGTCATATCGAAGAAGGAAAATGCTCTTCGGCGCCGGTTTTGTTCTTTGCCAGTAGCGCCGCGCGCGGCGCTGTTCCCGTGTTCCACAGGCGGGCGCCGCCTCGAAAAGCTGTCAGGTTATGGCCTAATCGGATTCCGGCAGGCATTTCCCTGAGCTTCCTGGCGTTTCCTCCGCCGATTACGACGCTGTCGGCCAGGAACGCCTTCATAAGCGCGGGCGCCACATCCGCTACAGCGCGCCGCCAGGCGGCTTTCCCAAGTCGCTTCAATCCCTGACGCCCCAGCGCCTCTCCGAGCGTTTGTCCTTTTTTGTAAGGGAGCTGGCCGAGTTCCAGAGTGAGAATGAACTCTCCCGTGATCATGGCGGATCCGAGTCCCGTGCCTAAGCCGAGGAAGAGCATGCGGCCACCTTCGTAACTTCCCAGCGCCTGCATCGCCGCATCATTCATAATTCGCACGGGGAGGCCGAAGGCGGAGGCAAAGTCGAAACCGACCCATCCGTCGCCCAGGTTGCCGGGTTCCGAACTCGGCCCGAGTGTCCCGACCAACCCGGGATAACCGATTGAGATCGCTTCATAGTCCCATCCTTCGGCGAGCTCTTGAACTATTTCCACCATTTTCGGAGGGGTCAGACTTTTTCCGGATCGGCGCTTTCGCGGCTCTGTCTGCCCGCTCGCCAGGACTTTGATGCTCGATCCACCTATGTCAACGGTCAAGACCTGTGAAAAGGATTTATCCGCGGAAGGCCACTCATCCTCGATCGGGAATACGATTCTGGTAGAGGGCGATGCGATAGTTGATACGTCGTTGAATGCGCGGTCGTCGGATTCAGCCATTGATCCCTTCAGTCAGCTTGCGAAAATGATAGCCCACTGCGGCCAGCCTCATGGCCTCCGCGAACTTCTCGCGGCGCCTTGTAAGGACGTTGCTCAGGTAACGCCAGAACTCGCCGCGCGCGCGGTCGCGCACGCCAAGCGCCATCACGATACGAAAGAAAGCCAGAGCGTCGCCTGCAAAGCCGTAGTAAGTCGACTCGGGCGCGGTTGTGACCACACGCTCCAGGCAATCGAGCGCGCGCTGATAGTATTCGCCGGGGCTGTAGATGGCGCGCATGATCGATTTATAGCCTTCGATGAGACGCGTGGCGTCCATCTTCGGCACAAAGTTCAGCCTGCAATCGGTATTGTTGCCTGTGCTCTCAAGGATCAGACGCCCCTCGCGCTCGAGGCGTCGCCAGAGTTGAGTGTCCGGCAGAGCCGTCAACAAACCCACCATTGCAAGCGGAATGGCGCTCTCTCGAATAAACTCGATCTGCCGCTCGAAAATGTCCTCAGGATCGTTGTCGAAGCCCACGATGAAGCCCGCCATCACTTCCATGCCGTAACTTTGTATTTTTCTGACGGAGTCCAGAATGTTCCGGCGCAGGTTCTGCCCTTTCTGGGCCTCTTTGAGACTCGCCTCGACCGGGGTCTCGATGCCCAGAAAGACCCGGCGGAAATGCGCGCGGCGCATCCCGTCGAGTAGTTCATTATCCTCGGCGAGGTTCACGCTGGCTTCGGTGAGAAAATAGAACGGGTGTCCATGACGTTCCGACCAGTCGGCCAGGGCAGGGAGCAGCGTTTTGACATTGCGTTTGTTGCCGATAAAGTTATCGTCAACGATGAATACCGTCCCGCGCCATCCGGCCTGAAAGAGCGCGTCCAGCTCGGCCAGCATCTGTTCATTACTTTTCGTTCGTGGAACGCGACCATAGATCTCGATGATGTCACAAAACTCGCACTGAAAAGGACAGCCGCGCGAATACTGGACAGGCATCGCGCTGTACCGTTTGAGATCGGCGAGATGGAAGTCGGGGATCGGCGCGGCCGAAAGCGGGGGCCGCTCGGCGGCCTGGTAGATCCTTTTAGGGCTCCCGCGCTCCAGGTCTCTGACGAATTCCGGCAAGGTCGTCTCGGCTTCGCCGAGGAAGATGTGATCAGCCTCGGATAAATGTTTCGCGCCGGACGTCGCATACGGTCCTCCGACGACCACTCGTTTGCCCTCAGCCTTGCACAACTCGACGACGCGATTCAGCGAATCCTTCTGCACGATCATGGCGCTGGCAAAGACCACGTCAGCCCATCTGATGTCAGACCGTTTAAGCGGCTGGATGTTCATATCCACCAGCCTGCGCTCCCACGCGCCGGGCAGCAGCGCTGAAACGGTCAGCAGGCCGAGCGGCGGGTAGGCCGATCGTTTACCTTCGAACCGAAGCGCATGGCGGAAACTCCAGTAGGTTTCAGGAAACTCAGGATAAACGAGCAGCGTTTTCATAACATCGCTCTCTGTGTTTAAGCTCACACGACAATGCGCCGCTTAGTCGCGAAGAACTGCCACTGCAGCTTTTGTTCCACGAGCGGCTTCTAATTCGCCCTGATTGGTTTTAACTATCAGGCGATATTCCCCAATCGCTGAGTATTTTTACTCCGCCGGACCTTCGGCCAAACCCCGGAAATTGAAAAAGCCTTGAAAATGCCCAGGTTTTGACCTGCGGGATAGCTATCTTTTTATCGTGACAGTGTTGCCCTTACGGGACGGCAGACGATACGGTACAGGGAGCATATGCCAGTATGTAGGTTATAAATAGTTCCTTGACAGGTTCCAGGTTCAGTGAGCTTCCAAACGGAAAGAGGCAGGCATGAATCTGATCAAACTCGCATGGCGTCTTTCTTAGTCGCAGCAGCGACGCTTGACCTTAGCCGCGCGTTAATGGTGTTTGAAAATTAAGCGCAACCACAATCAGTCATTGAAATGAGGTGGGACAATTTAAATGTGTCCCACTT
>DASUFM010000020.1:0-2981 GCA_036274535.1 Blastocatellia bacterium | reverse complement strand
ATGCGGTAAGCGCGCTCTTCGTACTGGTCGCCGAATTCCCCGAATCCCGAAGACGAGTCGCCGTTTTCATCGAATGAAATATCGATGATTGGGATACCGAAGACGCTGGACGGCGCGGCGTTCCGCTCGCGCGGGAGCAGGAGAACGACCTCTCCGCCGATAACTCCATTGGCTTCTCGAGCCCGCTCCTCTTCCGACCTTGTCGGAGCTAACTGGAATGGCCCGCCGGGCCGGCGGCGGCGATTTCTGTCGGGTTTGTGTTTCGACCTGACCCATGAAATGAATCTTTCGGTGACGACCACCTCGCGAGCGTCGTCGCTGGTGAAGTGCCGGCCGGCGAGAAACTTTTTGAATCGCGGGTTGTAATCGATCGCTTGCGGCGCGCCGCCGATGAAGGCTCGGCGCGTCCGGCCTTCAAACCGCACGTAGCTCGAAAAACTGAAATTCGGCAGGACGTACCTGACGCCGCTGATGCTCTGCAATTCAGCGATGGCCGCGTCATCGAGCATACGGGTGGGCGTGGGCGTGGGTTCCGGCGTCGACGAGGCGCCGCCGTCAGATTTCTCCGCCTTAGATTCGCCCGACTCGTTGGCCTCACTCGCCCCATCCGAGGCCCCGTTCTGAGCCCCGTTCTGAGCCCCATTTTGCGGTTGATCCCGCATCGCCAGCAGGGCGTCCGCGCCTGGCCCCATCACAGTAATCGAGGTGAAGAGATCGATCCGGGCCAGCGCATCTCTCAGCAAATTGTTCTGCAAACCCAGCCCGAAACTGACCATCGTGACGATCGCCGCGACTCCGACGACAACGCCAATGACCGTCAATGATGTTCTCAGCCTGGCCTGGCGTAAATTACGCAACGCGAGCGCGATGATGTCAGCGAATTTCATGGTGATTAGTGGTTGGTGGCTGGCGGTTGGTGGTTGGGAGGCAATGGACAGTGAGGCGCTGAATGAACACAATCACATTCATCAACAAATCACTAGCCGCCAGCCACTAACCACTAACCGCCAACCACCACTTTGCCGTCTTTGAGCCGTATGACGCGCGTCGCGAATCCTCCGGCTAGTTCCTGGTCGTGCGTCACCAGCACAATGGTTTTGCCGTCGCGCCGCCGCATTTCGTCCAGCACGCCCATCACTTCGGCGGCGCGGTTGCTGTCTAGATTGCCCGTGGGTTCGTCCGCCAACAGGACCTGGGGTTCGTTGGCTATGGCGCGCGCGATGCTGACGCGCTGTTGTTCGCCGCCCGAAAGCTCTGAAGGGTGGTGGTCGGCGCGCTTCGACAATCCTACCCGGTCGAGCAATTCCAGCGATCGTCGTCGCCGCTCGCTTTTGCTCAAACCGGCGAAGGCCAGCGCGAGCGAGACGTTCTCCCGCGCTGTCATCGTCGGAATCAGATTGAAGCTCTGAAAGATCATCCCGACGCGGCGAAGGCGGTAGCGCGACATCTCCCAGGAAGAGAGCGGCGCGAGGCTTTCCCCGTCGAAGAGAATCTCGCCCGAAGTCGGACGGTCGAGCCCTCCGAAGAGGTTCAACAGGGTCGATTTCCCGGAACCGCTAGTGCCGAGAATAGCCACGAATTCGCCGCGGCCGATCTCGACCGAAATTCCGGCGAGCGCGTTCACCGTCTCGGCCTTCATGCGATATTCGCGGGTCACATTGCGGGCTTCCAGAATCGCCATCTTATTGTTTGCGGAAGAGCCAGAAGATCAGCGACAGCAGGAGGCTCAACAACAGCATCGTCATCAGCGGGAAATAAACCCTCACCGAACCGCTGCGGTTCGACCAACTGAAATCGCCAGGCAATCGCCCGATGCGCAGCCATGCCAGCTTGTCGCCGAGCAGGAACAGCGCGCCGATGACGAGCAGCGCCACGCCGAAGATAACCAGCAGTTTTCCGAACGGGGCCATAATCGATTAACAAAATTCGGTCGCGTTGAAGAAATAACTCAACTCGATCTTCGCATTTTCGGGTGAATCGGAACCATGCACGGCGTTTTCGCCGACGTTCCTGCCGAAGTCGCCGCGGATCGTGCCTTTCGGCGCCTTGGTCGAATCGGTCGGTCCCATCAGATCGCGCCAGGATTGCACCGCGTCATCTTTCTCGAGCGCCAGCACAACGCTGGGGCCGCTCGTCATAAACTCTACAAGCTCGCCGAAGAAGGGTCGTTCGCGGTGCACATCGTAAAAACCTTCGGCCACGGGCCTCGACATATGCAACATCTTCATGGCGCGGATTTTGAACCCTTTTTCGGTGATGCGTTGAATGATAGCGCCCGTATTACCCGCGCGCACCGCGTCGGGCTTGATAATTCCGAAGGTCATCCTGGGTTTGTCTGACATAGCTCTCCTTGATTAATTCAATAATGAGTGGAGTAGGGAGTAGGCCCGAATCATAGCAACTCGATTTTCATGCCGTCAATCATGGCGTTTAGCGGGTGGCGGGTAGCGGATAGTTAGAGATGTCATTCACCGCTCACTATCTACCCCTTGATTGCGAGGAACCAAAAACTCCCATCAGGCGTCAAAACAGCCAATCGCAATTTGCCACTGAAATTTCGATCTTTGCGTCACATCGTGACGCGAGGGATTAGTGTGTCCACTCAATGATATGGAGAAGAGGCGATGAAACGAAGATTCTGGCTCTCATTGATCTGCGCGATAACAGCTTTACTGGCCGCCGCAATGGCGTTCGATAATTTCAGCCTGCCGAACAATTACGGCGTGGTCGAAGCCGCGCCGGGCAAAGTCACTCAGGGCGCGCTGCAAGCGCTGGGTAGTCAACGACTCCACCTAAACGCTGGCGCGTTTTAGGTGGAGCTTGTCCCTGTACTTAGCGGGTTTCCGCTTTTCCGAGACCTTAGGCGCGTTGACTCGCGCCCTCGCTCTGATATTCGCAGCGCCGTTAAGGTCGGCGTGGGTTTTAAATCCACACTGCCGACACTCAAACTCCGATTGCGATTTACGATTGGCTTTTTCTCT
>DASUFM010000019.1:0-5523 GCA_036274535.1 Blastocatellia bacterium | reverse complement strand
CCATCATTCCATTGGTCTCTTTGCGGTAGAGCTTGTTCATGGTGTCCAGAGACATCTTCAGCGTGACTTCAGCGGGAAGGTCCTCGTTGCTGACGACATTGGGAACCGATTTGCCGTCAATGAAAATCACGCCGCCTTCGTCGAAGGCGAATTTGATCACGGCGTCGAGGCCGGAATTTTCGCCGACCCGTTCACGAATTCCCTGGGTGAATTCAGCCACACCCAAATCTTTTATCTCATCGGCCATGTACGGTTTTCTCCTGTAAGACTTGTGTGACCATAGGAACCTATAAGTCCTATAGGTGAAAGCTATTTTTTCTGTTGTTCCTGCGCCGGCTTATTGAACCAAAAACGGTCGAGCAGTCTTGCCGAGTCGTTGATGATAGCGAAGCCCATTAACAACAGGACGAGCACGAAGCCCACCTGCTGGAAGCGCTCGCGGAAGTTCATGCTCATGGTCAACCCGACCAGGCCGAGAATCCCTTCGATGATGATCAGCAGGATCACGCCCCCGTCGAGCACCGGGATTGGCAACAGGTTCAAAATGCCCAGACTGAGGCTGAGCATTCCCATCAGTTTGATGACTCCGGACCATCCATCAATCTTATAAGCAGTGGCGGTCTGCTCCGCGATCCCGATCGGCCCGGCTATGGAATTACGAGCTGAACGCTGGCCGGTGAAAATCTGCTTGAAAACCTGGCCGGTGAGCTTAAGGATGCGCATGTTGTAATCCCACCCAAAGCGGAGCGCCGTCCCAATCGAATTCGTCTTCAACAACTGGGTTTCGGAAATCATCGCGAAGCCGAGCCTGTATTCATCGCCATCCTTCTGCGGCGTGCCCTTAAGAGTCAAAACTTCCTGCCCACGCCGGACTGTGATCGTGACCTCTCGGCCATCCTGAAGCGCGCGTTTGAATTGATCCCTGCTGGTGACCGGCGTGTCATTTACCGCGGTGATCTTGTCGCCATCCTTCAAGCCGGCGCGTTCAGCCGGCGAATCCTTCTGAACCCCCGCCACACCGATGTATGTGAGCGGCGGCCTGATGTCCAGCGCTCCATAAGTCTCAGTCCCGCGAGTTTCAAGGCGCGGACGCACCTTCAGGTTGATAATCTGGCCGTTGCGATCAATCGTCACCGGAATATCTTCGCCGAGATTGGTAATCACCTTGTCATCCACGGTGGCCCAGGTCGGATTCTGGTCGCCGCCGAATGCGATAATGCGGTCACCTCTCTGCAATCCGCTCTGTTCAGCGGTCGAAGCCGGTTTGACTTCGCCGATCACGACCTGCTGCGTATCATTGATGTCAGCCTGAAAGCCGTACAGGATCGCGGCCGTCGGAATCAGCAGCGCAGTGATCAGGTTGAAAACAGGGCCGGCGAGGGCTACGAGAAAGCGCTTCCATTTAGGTTGCGAGAGGAATTCATCAACCGATCCTTCGCTCTTCCCCTGCATCAACTCCAAATTTTCGCCGCGGAACTTGACGTAGCCGCCGAGCGGGATCGCGCTGATTCGATAGTCAGTCTCGCCGAGCCTGAAACCGAACAAGCGCGGGCCGAACCCCACCGAAAATGTTTCAACCGCGATTCCCAGCAGTTTGGCGACGATGAAGTGACCGAATTCATGGATCACTATCATCGAGCACAGGATAATGGCAAAAGGCAATATTACTTCTCGGATCACCGCTTTACTCCTAAATCGGGCATTTACTTGGACCGCCAGCAGACGGCTCACACGAGTGTAATGGGAGCGGTAGGAAGTGTCAAAAGGGGGGTTTTTAAGATAGGACAAACAAGACCATCAGGATAATAAGACAAATAAGACATAGAAATCCTATTTGCCAGTTGTCCTATTTGTCCTGTTTGCCCTAACTTGTTCTATTGGCTCATCGAAGCCAGGAACTCCGCATTGGTTTTGGTCTTCTCCAATCTTTCGAGGACGAGTTCCATCTGCTCGACCGGCGAAAGCGGGTTGAGCACGCGGCGCAGCACCCAGATTCGGTCTAGATCTTTCTTCGGAATCAACAACTCTTCCTTGCGCGTGCCTGATTTTTGCAGATCGATGGCCGGGAAGACGCGTTTGTCCGAAAGTTTGCGATCGAGGTGGATTTCCAGGTTGCCGGTGCCCTTGAACTCCTCAAAGATCACGTCGTCCATTCTGCTTCCGGTTTCGACCAGCGCGGTGGCGATGATCGTCAGGGAGCCGCCTTCTTCGATGTTGCGCGCCGCGCCGAAGAAACGTTTCGGGCGCTGCAACGCGTTCGAATCGACGCCTCCGGAAAGGATCTTGCCCGATGGCGGCACGACCGCGTTGTGAGCGCGGGCCAATCGCGTTATCGAATCGAGCAGGATCACCACGTCGCGTTTGTGTTCGACCAGACGCTTCGCCTTCTCGATCACCATGTCGGCCACCTGAACGTGGCGCGAAGCGGGTTCGTCGAAGGTCGAGGAAATCACCTCGCCGTTGACCGAGCGCTGCATGTCCGTGACTTCTTCGGGGCGCTCGTCAATCAGCAGGACGATCAATGTGACTTCGGGGTGATTCTCCGAAATGGAATTGGCGATGGTCTGCAGCAACATCGTCTTGCCTGTGCGCGGCGGCGCGACGATCAATGCGCGCTGCCCTTTTCCGATCGGAGTGAACAGATCCGCCACACGCCCCGAAAGGTTCTCGCTATTGGTCTCCATCCGCAGATGCTCGTTCGGATAGAGCGGCGTCAGGTTGTCGAAGAAGACCTTGTCGCGCGCGACGTCCGGCGGTTCGAAGTTGATCGCTTCGACTTTGATCAGCGCGAAATAACGCTCACCTTCTTTCGGCGGCCGAATCTGGCCCGAGATGGTGTCGCCGGTGCGCAGGTCGAATTTGCGAATCTGCGACGGACTGACGTAAATGTCGTCAGGGCCCGGAAGATAGTTGTATTCGGGCGCGCGCAAAAAGCCGAAGCCGTCAGGTAAGGTCTCGAGCACTCCTTCGGAGAAGATCAAGCCCGATTTTTCCGTCTGCGCCTGCAGGATTTTGAAGATCAATTCCTGCTTTCGCATACCGGTCGCGCCGGGAACTTCCAGATCTTTCGCGATCTGCGTCAGCTTGGAGATGTTCATCTCCTTCAAATCGGCGATGTCCAGAAGCGAGTCGCCGTCATAGGCTTCATAATCTTCCAGTTCGTCATCGTCTCTCTCTTTGTCTCTGTCTCTGTCTCTGTCTCTGTCCCTGTCCCTGTCTCTCGATCTTATGTTTCTTTCTGCCATATGATTTAGTCCCTGCTTTCTAGGGTGTTCATTACTGTCGGCGCTCGCAAGCGGTGGCTCCGCGGGCGGCGGCGATCGAAAAAGGCTCGTTGTCTATTCCGGGATAATCAATGCAAGAGATCGGTCCGCCGTGGTGAGTGCAGTATATGATTCAATCAGGGGGATGTTATTTATAAATTCAACCAGAATATATCAATTGGGATTATTATTTCATGACGCTGGCCCGAATATCGTTCCAGATATATTTGGCGCCTTCTCCGGTAAGCGATGAATAAGGAATGACGCGATCGGTTTCAAGAATCTGTTCCGCGCGCGCTCGTGACTTGCGCCGCTCGTTAGACGATAGTTTATCAACTTTCGTCGAAACCACCAGATATGGAATTCCAGAATGCTGTAACCAGGACTTCATCTGAAGGTCTAACGGGGAAGGCTCATGCCGAGCATCAACGATCAAGATAGATAGCACAAGCTGTTGGCGTTCTGCAAGGTATTTCTCGATCAATTTGCCCCAGGCGCGCCGGTTTTCTTTCGACGTTTTCGCATAACCGTACCCTGGCAGGTCAACGAAATAAAATTCATTGTTGACAAGAAAGAAATTAATTGACTGCGTGCGTCCCGGAGTGGAACTTGTCCGCGCCAATCCCTTCACGCCAAGTAAACTATTGATCAAGCTCGATTTGCCTACGTTCGAGCGTCCCGCGAAGACGACCTCGGGCCGCCTGTCCTTCGGAAATGATTCCGGAGTCTGGGCTGCGGCGACAAATTTTGCGCTGGTAATTTTCAACAGATGAATAGCCACGAAGCGACGGAGGGACGGAGAGATGGAGGGACGAAGGGACGGGGAGACAGAGAGTTGGAGCGCCGCTTTGCTTCTCCGTCTCTCCGTCCCTCTGTCTCTCTGTCTCTCTATCTCTTCATCCTGGCGCCTCTGTGGCGAACAGTCTTTAACTCAGCTGGCCGTCAGCGGTCCCGGCGCCTTGCTGCGTCTGTTGCCAGACCGGGGCCGGCATTTCGAGATTCGCGTCAGGACGGGGCGCCGGCGGCCGCTCAAGGGCGATTTGCAAGACCTCGTCCATAGTGTTGACGGCGTTGATTTGCATTGCCTCGATCACATCGGCGGGAACATCGGCCAGGTCCTTTTCATTCTCTTTCGGGATAATGATGGTCGTAACTCCGGCGCGGTGGGCGGCCAGGAGTTTCTCCTTCACTCCGCCAATTGGCAGCACTTTGCCTCGCAGGGTGATCTCTCCAGTCATTGCGACTTCCTTATGCACCGGAATGCGCGTCAGGACCGACGCCATGGCCGTGGCCATGGTGATGCCAGCAGAAGGGCCGTCTTTCGGGATGGCGCCTTCGGGAACATGTACGTGGAGGTCAAAACTCTTATGGAAATTGGAAGCGAGCCCCAGTTCGGCGGCGCGCGAACGAACGTATGTGATAGCCGCCTGCGCCGATTCCTGCATTACGTCACCGAGTTTGCCCGTCAGAGTGATCTTGCCCGACCCTTCGACCAGCGTAGCTTCGATCTGCATCACGTCACCGCCGATTTCGGTCACGGCGAGTCCGTTCGCCAATCCGACTTCGTTTCTCTCCATCGCTCGCTGCGCCCTGAATTTCGTCGGGCCGAGCAGTTTCTTGACCGTCGCCGCATCGACAATGGAGGGGGCCCGATCCTCCGCGGCCCCGTCCCTGTTTTGCACCAATTGACGCGCTACCTTGCGGCAGATCGAGCCGATCTCACGCTCGAGATTACGAACGCCGGCTTCGCGAGTGTAGTGTTCGATGACCGTCTTCAATCCCTCATCGGTGAAGACGACCTGCTCTTCTTTCAGCCCGTTGTTCTCAGCCTGTTTTTTGGTCAGGTGGCGTTTGGCGATCTCCATCTTTTCCCGCTCGGTATAACCGGCCAGACGGATGATCTCCAGGCGGTCCTGCAGGGCATGGGGGATGGTATGCAGCACATTTGCGGTGGCGATGAACATGACCTGCGAAAGGTCGTATTCGACGTCCAGGTAATGATCATGAAATGTATGGTTCTGCTCCGGGTCTAGAACCTCGAGCAGCGCCGCCGCCGGATCGCCGCGAAAATCGTGTCCGAGTTTATCGACCTCGTCGAGCAGTATGAGCGGGTTGATGACGCCGGACTTCTTCATCATCTGAACGATCTGTCCGGGCAGCGCGCCGATGTATGTCCGTCGATGGCCGCGGATTTCGGCCTCGTCGCGCACTCCGCCCAGCGACAATCGGACGAACTGACGTCCGGTCGCCCTGGCGATCG
>DASUFM010000018.1:0-2867 GCA_036274535.1 Blastocatellia bacterium | reverse complement strand
GGCTGCGCGAGACGGCCGTCAGCGCTCCCGCCGCCTGGTTTTCAAAATCGTTGTCGGTCAGGTTGAAGCGCAGGTAGCCGCTGCTGCGTTCGCTGAAATTGTGGTCCAGCCGCGCCGAAAACTGCGTTTGCGACTCGTCAAATGAGAATTGCCCGCTGGAATTGGTGAAGAGTTGGATCGTGCGCGGCGACGCCGTCAACGCGCCTCGCAACCCGGCCGCCAACGGGGCGAACGGCGCGACGCCACCAAGAAAATTGAGCAGCCCGTTCTGCGACGCCGTCGGCTGGAAAATGCTCTGATCGCCGAGCAGGTTGACGAAAGCGGTTCGCTTCTGGCTCAGCCGCTCGACGGCGGTGAAGAAAAACGTCTTGTCCTGCGTAATCGGGCCGCCGAACGACCCGCCGTATTGCTGGCGGTTGAAGGGCGACTGGCCGTTGGGGTTGAAATCGAAGGCGTTGCGCGCGTCGAACGCCTTGTCGCGGAAGAGGCCGAACGCGCTGCCGAAGAAGTTGTTGCGGCCCGACTTCGATACGATGTTGACCACGCCGCCCGATGCGCCGCCGAACTCCGGACTGTAACTGTTGCGCAGCACCTGGAATTCCTGCACCGCCTCCTGGCTGATGGTCGCCTGTACGCCGCCCGACGCGCCTAATGTCTCGGCGCCGTCCACCTGTACCATGTTGCCGCGCCCGTTGTTGCCGCCGAAAGACAGGCCGGACTGCGGAGTCTGCGCGACGCGAAAATCCGAAGAATCGGCGATGTTGTCCGCGTCCGCCACCCCCGGGGTCAGCAGCGCGTAATCCAGAAAGTTACGGCGATTGATCGGCAGGTTGGCGATCTGTTTCGTGTCCACGGTCGAGGCCTGCTCAGCGCGGGACGTCTCGACCACTTCGCCGGCGGCCTCCACCATCACCCGAACCTCGACCTTGCCCGCCGCGAGCTTGATGGGGATGTTGGCCTGCTGTCCGACAGTCAATTCAACTCTGGTCGTGTTCTCTCCAAACCCCTCCGCCTCTATCTTGAGGTCGTAAGAGCTGGGCAGCAGGCCGAGGAAGGCGTAATTGCCCTGGCCGTCGCTGGTCGCAGATCGCACGGTCCCTTTGACGACGTCGGTCAGCGTGATCTTTGCATTCGGTATCACGGCGCCGGTTGCGTCGAGCACCTGCCCTCGCAACTCCGCCGTTGAACTGGATGCCTGTGCGAAAGACGTAGTGGGGTTCGCGATCATCACCGCAAGAGACGCGAGCGCGATCACGATAGTCATTCTTATCCTATATCTCATGAGAATACTTCCTTTGCTGGCGGCGCAAGACTGCCCGTTCGGTCAACGGCGTCCGTCCGCAACCCGGTTATCGATGAGGTTAATAGTCAGGCAGAGAAATTATGGAATCGCTTCGGCAACAAGCGGCTCTGTCATTGGGGTGAAGCGGGGCATGGTAAAGGAGCGACTTATTTCGAAAGCGCCCGCGCGCCTCTGCGAGCGGGGTACCACTTAAACAGCAAAGCCAGCGAAGAAAGGTTTCCTATCGGAAGATCCCGAACTTCTTTTTTATTTACATATGTATTTATGCATTTATGACCGGGTAAATTTTAGTTATCGCAGGCGAGAAAGGCAAATACTATCAGGCGTTCTCAAACATTAATGAGCTGGGGCTGGGCCGGATTTCAGTCGCTTAAGCGCATTAACTTCAAAGAATGATAAATGGGAACACAAAAAGCGCAAAAGAAGAGACACAAAATGCACAAAATCATTAGTAATATGTCCTTGTGCTTTTTGTGTCTCTTCTTTTGCGCTTTTTGTGTTCCAGACCTGAACTTAACGCCATCGGCTTGAGTGGGACAATTTGCCTGTGTCCCACTCATCAATCTCGAACAATCAGAAATTGAAGCGAGCGCCGAATTGCAACTGGCGCGGATCTGAAGCCGATGTGAAGCCGAGCGGAGCGGTCGGTTTCTGGTCGGCCCGTCCGCGCAGATCGAAGTCGACGAGCGGCGTCGCGCCGGCAGTGCAGGCCACGGGCAGACCGTTGGCCACGCAGGCCCCGCCGATGACGTTGTTGATGCCCTGGAAGTTTGTCCGGTTGAAGAGATTGAATCCTTCGACCGTGATTTCCAGATAGCGGCCTTCATTAACGAAGAAGCGGCGCGCCAGGCGCAGGTCGAAGCTGTAGAAGGCCTCGCCACGCCCCGTATTTCGACCGGCCAATCCCGGGCGGTCGCTTTGCGAGCGGCCGTCGTTGTTGGCGTCGAAGCCGAGCAGGAGGTTGAAAGGTCTGCCGCTCTGCGCCACGACGATCGGCGACAGCAGCCAGTCTCTGACGATCAGGTTTTCAAACGGGCTTTGGAAAACGCCGCTGGCCACGAAGCGGTGGCGCTGGTCAAAGGACGAGAGCGCCCGGTCCAGCCGCAGGTTGAGCGGATTCTGCGCCGAGAAGTCGCTATTGAAATCCGTCACCTCGTCAATCGCCTTCGAGAACGTGTAATGCGCGTTGAGACTGAAATTGCGGGAGAACCGCTTCTGCGCCTGCGCGGTGAAAGCGTGATAGAACGAATTAGCTGTCGTCTCGTAAATATTATCCTGGAAACGTAGCGGGTTGATAAAGTCGCTCGACGCGCCGGGACAGGCGTTGGAGGACGATGGCGGGGCCGGGAACCGGACGAAACACGGGACGCCGGCGGCCGCATTGGCGCCGATTCCTGTTTGCCGGAACTGGTTGATGTCGCGGTTGCGCGTGATGTGAAGCCCGCGACTGAAAAGATAGCTCAAATCCAAAGATATGCCCGCGCCCAGGTCGCGCTGGACGCCGAGGCTGGCCTGATATGTCGTCGGGTTGCGGTAATTGGGCCCGAGGCGAAAACGCACTTCG
>DASUFM010000017.1:0-5016 GCA_036274535.1 Blastocatellia bacterium | reverse complement strand
CCACATACGGGGCATTTACTTCTGCCCGCCATTACTGCTCGGAGCCGGCGGTTTATCCGCCGATTTTGGAGCGGCGTCGTAGTAATAGCCCAACCAGCCGATCATCATCTCTTCCCAGGTCTGATCGCCCCATTTCACATCTTTCGTCGGATCCGGGTTGAATTTATTGGCCGGCGAGTTGTCGAAATGGGCCGTGCATTCGATCCTGGAGCCTTTGGGAATCGCCACCGGATCTTTCGGCACATAGTAAGTCTGCCAGTTGAAATCGTAGCGCGGCACTTTCAACAGCGTCCTGGCCGCGCCGTCGGGAAAGACGGCCCTGATTTCAAAATCCTTGCCGCGCAAATGCATGTGCGGCATCAGGCTGACCAGGTGTGTGTCCTCTTTGAAGGTATAGGTCGATTTGACCTCGTGGTTCGAAGCGCCCGCGGGAATCGTAAAAGTCGTGTTCAGCACCGGGCGCGTTAAAACCTGATGTTCAGGACGCTTCTTGGCGTATTTCAGGCCGATGGTCGTCACGTCCTTTGTCGCTTCGCCGTTCGGCGTGTAATGCATCTGGAAAATCAGTTTCGCTCCGGCCGGAATCTTTTTGCCGAAGCCGGGACGGTATTTGGCCGGCTGCTCGCCGGGCGCGACGCCCGCCAGCAGATTGCCGTCGTTGTTCGCCGGCTTGTTCGGGTCCTGTATGAAAACGATCACGTGATGCATTGCGGAGCGGCCCGTGCTGCGAATCTCGGCGTCAGTGATCCAGCGGTCTTCTTTCAGATTTGTGGGCACGGTCAGATATTTGTAAGGGATCACGCCGGTCGCCGGAATCGCCTGCTCGGGTATGGAAAATGTTTCGTCCGGCTCCCCTATAGTCCAGCCGTCGGTGAATTTCGGCGCGGCCGGCAAATCTTTCGGATCGCCTTCCTTCGCGCCGCCGTCAATCCACGCTACGATCGTGTCAATGTCGGATTGCGCCAACCGGCGGTCGTTCAGCCATTCGCCATGATTCGGATCGGCGTGCCAGGGCGGCATCTCGCGGCTCGCGACTTTCTCCCGGATCGATTTCGCCCACGGGCGCGCGTCCTTGTAACTCATTACCGAAAACGGCGCGATCTCCCCCGCGCGATGGCATTCGGCGCAGTTCTTGAAAAAGATCGGCGCCACGTCTTTGGTGAATGTGATGTTTTTTGGCGTCGGTTTAGCGCCGCCGCCGGCGTTCGCCCGCGGCAAAGCAAAAAGACAAATTGCGGCAAGTGAAACTACGACAGCGGAGACCATTGTTGCTTTTTTCATTTTTCGTCACCTCGCGCAGGAATGGAGTTGTTGATCTTCTTAGCTCGAATTATCTGACGATTGACCTCGTTAGTTAGTGCGTGATTAACTCTGACGGCAGGTGCGCGGTAATTATATTGCCTATTCGCGCCTCCTGATCGTTCGCCAGTAGATCGACTTTTATGATCGCCGTGTTCGGCATAGTCGTCGCGAGCTGGAAATGGCGGAAAGACGACATCGCGCTCGCATTGATCGGCTGTCCGCCGAAAAGCATCCGCCAGATCATTCCTCGCATGAATAACCCATGCCCGAAGACCGTCGTGAAATCCGATTGGCAGCGCCACAACCCTTCAATCGCCTGCTCGACGCGCCCGATGAAATCGGCGAAGGATTCGGCGCCATCGCCGTCCGTGTAATGCGGGTCGCCCTTTGACCAATACTTCTCGACGAAAGGCCTTCTGTCCGCGATGGTCGTGTCGCGGTAACGCTCCGGCGACAGGTAAGAAAATTCCTGAACCTGCCATTGCTCCTGCCGGGCCGCCGGAAAGCGTTCGATCGTCGGTTTGGCGCTTTGTTGCGTCCTGATGAATGGGGAAGTGACGATAAGCGTCGGCGCCTGCAGGAAAGATTCGGCCAGACGCAAAGCCTGCTCGATCCCTTTCCTGGTGAGCGGGATCGTGTCCGGCCGCGAAGTGGCCAGACCAGCGTTGCCTTCGCTTTCCGCGTGCCTTATCAGCCAAACATTTTTCGTATGACGCTCCATCTTTAGATCAATGCAATTACAGGAGTGGGACAATTTGGATGTGTCCCACTATCATGCGCGAGCCAATTTATGACTATGCGCCTCACTCCTGGCAAGAGGAGTGAGGCGCATATCATTTTACCGCATTTTTTACTATTTCCCGTCCGAACTGCCGCCACTTTGGGCGGTCGCGCCCTTCGCGCTCTTCAGATCAACGGTGTATTCCAGCCACCCGATCATCATGTCTTCGTAGGTCGGGTCGCCCCAGCGAATGTCCGCGTTCGGATTGGGATTGAACTTGTTCTTCGCCGAATTATCATAGATCGCGGTGACCATGAACTTCGATCCTTTGGGAATCGCTATCGGCTTCGTGTAGTAATAAACCGTCTGCCAGCCGAAGTCGTAACGCGGGACGTTGAGCACCGTCTCGCTCCTGCCGTCCGGATAGAAAACCTTGATCTCCATCGCTTTGCCGCGCAGGTGCATGTGCGGCATCGAGTTGATCAATGTTATATCCTGATCGGTCTTCCAGCAGGCGGTGACGCGGTGGTTTTCGGCGCCGGCGGGAATTTTGAAGTAATTGTTCGAAACCGGATGCGTGAGGACCATTTTCTCCATCGGTCCTTTGGCGAGGACCAGCCCGATCATCGAACGGTCTTTCTGGACGGAGCCGGCGGCTTTCGAATAATGCATCTGGAAAATGATCTTCGATCCGGCGGGAATCTTTTTGACCATTCCCTCGCCCCATTTCGCCACGGGCATTCCCGGCGCGAATCCGACGAGGAGCGATTGCTGGCCTTCGTCGCGACCGCTGCCGTCCCGCTTGAATCCGGATCCGCCGCTGGGCAGCGAGCAGCCGTCGTCATAAACCGGCGCGTCCATCTTCACTTTGGTCAGCGTGCCGTCCTGATAGAAGACCGAATCCTTCATCGCCTCCTCGCGCATCTTCTTGATTTCTTCCGGCGTCAGTTTGGGCGCGGGTTTGCCCTCTCTGGGCGGGCGGATGAACGCGATCAGGTGATGAACAATCCGGCGGTTGCCGGGGCGGGCTTCGGCCATCATCACGTATTTGTCTTCCTTGAAGCCCGGATCGACCTCGAAGTATTGAATCTCGTCCGGGCCGCTGGCGTCCAGCGTGTACTCTTCGGGCATAGTGATGATCATGTCCGGCTTGCCTATGTTCCAGCCGTCGGCGAACTCAGGAGCGGGCGGCAAATCTTTCGGATCGCCTTCCTGCGACCCGCCATCGACCCAGGCGGTGATCATGTCGATCTCAGCCTGCGTCATCCGCCGGTCGTTCTTGAACTCCTGAACGTGCGGATCGGCATGCCAGGGCGGCATCTCGCGGCTGGCCACTTTCTCGCGGATCGATTTCGCCCACGGGCGGACCTCTTTATAACTCATCACCGAAAAGGGAGCCGCTTCGCCTGCGCGATGGCACTCGGCGCAGTTCTTGAAGAGGATCGGCGCGACGTCCCTGGTGAATGTGACCTGATTGGATGAAATCTTCGTCGTGTCGGCCTGGCTCGCGGGCAGCAGGAGCGAACCCGCAATCGCGAGGCAGAAGATGGCGGTAATAATGACTCGTGCTTTGTTCATGGTGAATGATCGCTCCTTGGAAAACAGTGGGCAGTGGTCAGCAAGTATCCATTACTGCCCACTGCCCACTATTGGATTACTGACCGCTTCCGGCGTTGGTCGCTTCAGGCGCCCGTTTGGCGCGAAGGGTCCCTGAGCTTTCCAACACCGCCTCGGCCACCTCGCCCTTCTCGTTCCTGACGAAGGTCAGGTCAATATCGCTGTATTTGAGGAAAAACTTCGATTCAGACGTCGGCAGGAATTCCATCTTCGCCTGGAACGGAATCTGCACGATGAGCGAATTGCCCTCGCGCGTGACGGTGGCGAAGACTCCCGGACGGACTTCGTATTTGCCGGCATAGCTGTCCAGAATCTTCGAATCGACCTGCGCGACCGCCGGAACTTCTGAAACGAAGTCCATGAAGCCGAGCATCATCTCGTCGTAGGTCGGTTCGCCGTAACGAACATCCTTCGTCGGGTCGGGATTGAACCTGTTCTTCGCGGAGTTGTCGAAGTAAGCCGTAACCATGATCCTGCTGCCTTTCGGCAGGAGCTTCGGTTCTTTCAACTCGTAATTGGTCTGCCAGGCGAAGTCATAAGCCGGGACGTTAAGCAGTGTTTCCGATTTACCGTCGGGATAGAAAACCTTGTACTCCATCGCCTTGCCGCGCAGATGCATGTGCGGCATCAGCGAATAGATCGTCGTGTCGCGGCGGACTGTGCGACACGCCGTGACGCGATGGTTTTCGGCGCCGGCGGGGATCTTGAAGAAGATGTTGCCGACGGAGTTGGTCGTCAACAACTTCTTCGGCGGTTCCTTGGCGAAGACCAGTCCGACCATCGAGCGGTCTTTCTCGATCGCGTCGCCGCCGAGCGTCTGGTTGGAGTAATGAACCTGGAATCGAATGATCGAACCTGCCGGAATCCGCTTGGCGACTCCCGGCGCCATGACGTCTGGGTTGCGTCCCGGCGCATAGCCGGCCAGCATCTGATCGCCGCCGCCGCCGCGGGTATTCTTCGCCTCGCACCCGTCGTCAACGACCGGCTGATCAGCCTTGACGCGCAGCAAATAGCCGTCGCGATAGAAGGGCGAATTCTTTAACTGCATTTCCATCGCCTTGTAACGCTGGTCGGTGTTCATTTTCGCCATGTTCGGCGATCCGGGCGGAACGATGAACGCGATGATGTGATGTACAATCTTGCGATTGCCCGGACGAGCTTCGGTCATCACTACGTACTTGTCTTCCTTGAAGCCGGGATCGACGTCAAAATACTGATACTCGTCGGCGCCCGCTTTATAGGTGTACTCTTCAGTAATTGGAATCACCATGTCGGGAGCGCTGATGCTCCAGCCTTCGACGAATTTCGGCGCTTCCGGCATATCTTTCGGATTGCCTTCAGCCGCGCCGCCGTCAACCCAGGCCAGAATCGTATCT
>DASUFM010000016.1:0-4968 GCA_036274535.1 Blastocatellia bacterium | reverse complement strand
CATCACTCCATTGCCCCGTGACCAGCAGGCAGGCGCAGGCGAGTAAAATCAGCATCGCCAGCGCGGATCGCTTTTCAAACCGCTCCCACAATCCGGCGGTGAAGACCAGCGACAACGCCGCCAGCAGCGCCCACGAGCCCGCGCCGAGCGCCGTCGCGGCGTAAATCCGGCTTTCGGTTGAAAGCGCCCATTCGAAGAAAGAGCCGTCGACCATTCTGACGTAAACGCCATACAGACTGAGCCCGACCAGGAAAGCCGACAACAGCAGTGTGACGGCGCGGTCCACTCCGAGCCATTCTGGATAGAGCAGTTTCGCAGCGGCGGCGCGATCGAAGAATCGAGCGGGCGCTTCCCCTTCCTCCTTCCCTGATTCGGCGATTTCCGCGGCGACGCCGAATCGCACGAGCGCAAGCCGCGCCACGATCCAGGCCAGGCTCAGCATCGCCAGCGCGACGGCCTGCGCCTGTATCGTTCTCAAGTCTCTGATGAAGGAATGTGGCCAGTCGTGGCCGAACAGATCAGCCGTTTTGAAAACCACGGAAGTTGCCAGCGCCATTTGGAACGCGGCGAACAATACCGGGGAGCGCTTCAGCCAGGCGATCACAAACCAGATCGCGGCCAGCCACAGCAATCGCGTGGAAATCTGCGCCGTGGTCATCCAACCCTCGAAGATCAAAAACGGCGCCACCGCCACTGAAGCGATCAACGCTGATGATGCGAAGGGGCCGGCAAAAAGTTTCCGCGCCCGCCCGCTCTTTATATTTGCGATAATCGCGGCGACGGTCGCGACATTCGCAAAGACCAGGGATGACAATCTCACCGGCTGATACTCTGTGAGCTCCTGTCCGAATTTGAAGGCCAGTGTTTGCAGGATCGCCAGGTACGACAAGGCGCCGCCGATCCAGACCGCGAGAAGTTTTTCTCTGCGCCACGCGACGGCGAAGGCGGCGAGAGCGTAAAAAGCGTAGACCGGCGCGGCGTGATACGGGTCTCCGGGGCTTCCGAAGCCATGCGCGGTGATGAGCAGAAGGCTTAAAGCCCCGGCGAAGACGGCGCCGATTCCATATATGCGCGATTCGATCTTTCTTTCTTTCTTCAACCACCCTTCCGAAGCGGCGGCGAAGAGAGCGAAGAGCAAAACCAGCGTGTACCCACTCGTTTTCGAGACGAAGCTCGTGAGCAGTCGCGGTCCGTCTTCGCTCCACCAGAGGACGTTCTGGCTGTATAGATTAACCAGGGTCAGGACGGCAAGTAAGAAATGCGCGATCGCGCCTGCGTGAGCCAGCCTGAGGTCGTATCGATCCTCCCGCCGAGAGCTTGCGAGAGCGATTACCAGCGCGACGGCGCAATTGATCAATGCCGTGACGGCCACGCCGACCGGGTTCGGCCATGCGAAGATCAGCGCGGCCAGCGAGATCAAGGATCCGATGAGTACCGCGCTCGTCGCGGCGGTCCGGGTCTTGCCCGACAGGCTCTCCGCCGGCCACTGGAGCAGCATGGCTCCGGCCGCTATGGCAGGGATCCCGAAAACGCTGACCAGAGGCGCGAATTGCCGCAAGGTCTGGGAGATGTAACCGGGTTTGATGAAAAGCAACCCGAGCGGCAGCAGTGTCGCGAATGACGCGATGCCCATGTGAGTGAAGATCTGACCTGCGCGGCGCTCACCCTTGTCCTCCTCTTTTGGCTGTTTTGGACGTCCGGCCTGCTCGCGCAATATCGCGCCGCAACTGGCGCAGTAACAGAGCAGCGGCGCGACGCCCAGCATGGACATTCTTAGCAGCTCCCCTTCGGCCGCCCTCGAATGCCTGTCCAGCAACATGGCGAACGACGGACCCATCGTCGCCACAGCCGTCATCCACGGAGCTTCAGGCAGGAAAACTTTGGCCGCCTGATAGACCAGGAAAAAGAAAAGGGCCAGAGAAAACAGCTCTCCCCCGACAATAACCAGAGAAGGCGGGCCCGACTCCCGCGAGAACGCCGTCATCGCCAGGAAATTCAGCGGCGCGAGCAGCGTCGATATGATCAGCGCGCCACGGCTGGTTGTCGGCAATTTCCAGCGATGCGCGCTGTAAAACCCCAGCCCGAAGAGCGCCGTGGTTACGCCTATGAACACGGAGAATTTCAGAAACGGCCGCGCCGCAATCTCCGACCACAAACTGACGACAAGCGCTATCGAACATCCGATGATCAACAGGCCGCCAACCAGCTCGCCCCATCGAATGCTGCTCTCTTCCATAAACGTTTCCAGCGCCTCGGTGAAGGAGCGTCGCGGCTGGCGCGGAGTTTCGGCGACAGGCATAGGGGAGGCCGGCGCAGCGGCCGGCGCGGCGGCGGCGACTTCGACGAGATCCGGATCTCTTCTCTCGACCTTCTTTTCAACAGCCGGGACCTTCGGCTCGACATGAATGGGCGGCGCCGGCGGGGTCACAGGCGGCGCCGCTTGAAGTTCGGCTTCGCGGCGCGCCCGAGGGGTCAACCGCGCCCGTTCTTCTTCAATGATCCGCATCACCAGTTTGTGCGTTTCCGGGTCGAGCTTGCCCTGATTCAAAAATCTATCGAGCTGGCGCGTCGTTATCGCCAGGTCTCCCATCGGCCTCACGCTCGATCGCGATAACCCGCAGACGGGGCAAAAGCTGTCCTCAACACGCAAGACCACGCCACATTCCGCGCACTTCGCGCCGTAGCTCCTTTGCGCCGCGTTACGATCGCTGATCGAAGCGGATTGTGACTCAGACTCGCCGGTAAACGCCCGGTAGATCGCCGCGAGCATAAGCCAGATTCCGTGGCCGATGAGCGTGATCAAGGCAAGTGCGAAGAATAAGGCAATCAAGCTTCCGATATCCATTCGGGTCCTCCGATAAACCTGGGAGCGCAGGCATCCCCGCCTGCTTCTGGGAGCGCAGGCATCCCTGCCTGCTTCTGGGAGCGCAGGCATCCCTGCCGGCGCTGCAGCGCGCCTTACGGCGCTACACGCAGGCAAGGATGCCTGCGCTCCCAGGGCGCCATCAAATTCCGTCACTCGTCAACTTTCAACGAGATTCAACGCCCGATACCACTGTTTCTCACCCCGCGAACGCGAATCAGGCAAGCGCCGGGCCATCCGATCCGGCGACTTCCATATGCGAGAGACTATACGGCCGGCGAACTTTCAATGGAGGAATTTCTGTGACAGTTCGTCATCCGTCACAGGGTACATGGCGCAAATTAAGGGGCCTGCCTGGTCAGGAACCTTTCGACGTAGTTGCGCAGCTCCGAGAGAGAGGAATCGGCGATGACGCGGAAGACCCGGACGCGGACTCCGGGCGGCATTCTTGCAGCGGTGGCTGTGTCTGTAATGACAAAGGAGCTGGAGCGCAGGCCTCTCTCCCATCCTTTTTCGGCGGTGTTGCGGAAGCTCAGCGAATCCGAGTCAATGTCGACCGCGGCCAGAACGGAATGGGCAAAATGCAGGAAGTCGGGCCAGTGTGAGACGACTGTGATCAGGTCGTCCGCGGACGGGCGCTTCTCCTCCTTCAGCGTCTCGTGGGCCGAGCGCGTGTGAATCAACAGGCAGGCCATTTTCGGAGGCAACGCGGCCGTGACGGCCTCGGCATGCACATGCAGCGCGACCGGAATCGCGCCGATCAGGACCCCGGGATTGGAGCAATCATCCAGGCCCGCGCCTTCGACGCGAAATCCCGTAGCCGCTCCCATCTCGGCCATCAAAACCGACCGTAAATGCGGGTCGGGGTCAATCACAAGAAAATGATCAGGCGGCTGCAGCCTCATCCAATGGCGGATGCGCGATTGAACGTCGGCCAGTGAAAAGCCCTTCCGCCGCGCGACCTGCAGGAATTCCACGATCAGGTTGTCCAGGCCCAGTTGCGCTTCAATCGTGTTTTCGGCCTTGAACTTTCTGACATAAATCCCGCTTCCGGCCCGCATGTCCACCCACCCGGACTCCGAAAGCTCGCGGTAAGCGGCGCTGACCGTGTTTGAATGAATCTTGAACCGCCGCGCGATCTCGCGAGTGCTGGGAAGCTTCTGCCCCGGCTTCAAATCCTGACTGAGTATGGCGAGCTTGACCTGCGCGATCAATTGCTCGCGCAGCGGCACGTCGCTCCCTTTTGATAACCAGATTTGCATATGACTAGCCACAGAGTCACAGAGACACAGAGATGGAAAGAGAAAAGTAGAAATCTATGTCCCTGTTTCTCTCCGTCTCTGTGTCTCTGTGTCTCTGTGGCAAAACCTTCAGCGCAGATACTGCTTTTCGACGGCGATCAATTTCGCGACGCGCTTGCCGTGACGCGCGGCGCCTTCGGGAGTCGAAAGCCAGACGCCGACGATTTCGCGCATCTTTTCCGTCGAGATCATGCGAGCGCCGAGGGTCAGGACATTGGCGTAATTGTGCTCCCGGCTGTTGCCGGCGGTGGCCGCGTCATAACACATGGCGGCGCGGACGCCGGGCACTTTGTTTGCGGTCATGCACGATCCGATGCCGGCGCCATCGATCATGATGCCGAGATCGCAGGCGCCGTCGGCCACGGATCGCGCGACGGCATGGGCGAAGTCAGGGTAATCGACAGCCTCCTCGGAGAACGTCCCGAAATCGCGATGACTATAGCCGAGTTCGGCAAGAAATTCCTTGAGGCGCTCTTTCATTTCATATCCGCCGTGATCCGCGCCGACAGCTATGAGGCGGCGCCTGCCGGCGGCGGAGCGGCGCGATCTATGGCGGATTTCGACGCCTCTCTCCCGTATCAGGTCACGCGCGGCCGGAGTTATAATCGCGTCTTCACGAATGATGAACAGAGTTCCGGCCTGAACGTCGCGCAAATCGGCCTCGGTGATCACGTCTTTCACCGACTCGTCTATAACCGGCGGCGCCGAAGCTTCGCCTCCCGCATCTGTGGCAGGTTGACCGCTGATCCGCTCCCTGACGGCCTCGCGAACCATTGCGCTGATTTCTTCTCTATCCAGGGGCTG
>DASUFM010000015.1:0-7515 GCA_036274535.1 Blastocatellia bacterium | reverse complement strand
GAACACGAATGAGCGCCAATTTCTTTATTGAGTATCTGCTATTCGTGAGTATTCGTGTTTATTCGTGGCTGCCCTTCTTAAAAACGTGAGCAGCCACTGAAAACTTTCCATTCAGCGATCATCGGGTTTTATTCCCGGTGTTTGATAACCTGATCTATCAGCCCGTATTCCTTGGCTTGCATGGCGCTCATGATCCTGTCGCGGTCGACATCCTTCTCGATCTGTTCGACCGGCTTGCTGGTGTGATAAGCAAGAATTTCGTTGATGCGCTCGCGCAGGCGCAGGATCTCTTCCGCCGCGATCTTGATGTCGCTGGCCTGACCCGAAATTCCACCGGCATGGGGCTGATGGATCAGGATCCGCGAATTGGGCAGGGCGAAGCGCCTTCCCTTGGTTCCGGCGGTCAGCAGTACGGCGGCCATCGAAGCGCACTGCCCGATGCAGAAGGTCGTGACAGGGCAGCGGACGAATTGCATGGTGTCGTAGATCGCCATGCCGGCGGTCACCGAACCACCGGGCGAATTGATGTAAAGCGAGATTTCCCGATCCGGATCCTCCGATTCCAGAAACAGCATCTGCGCGACGACGAGGTTGGCCACCACGTCATCGATCGGGGTTCCGATGAATATGATGTTGTCCTTGAGCAGGCGCGAATAGATGTCGAAAGCGCGTTCGCCGCGAGGCGTCTGCTCGATAACCATGGGCACTAAATGAGATTGTGGATTGATCATAACGCTTGTGATTTGCTTTCGTTCCGAACCTCGCCCTCCGTTTCCGTTTGCCCCGGAGACTGAGCCTGATGTTCACTCTGATCTTCACTCTGATCTTTATTGAACTCTTCAACCGCGATCTCGGCGTGCTTTATAACCGCCTCCAACGCCCTTTGATGACGTAGCCTGCTTTCGATACTAGAAAGCGAGTCATCCTTTGTCAAGCGAGCCTTCAACTGGCCCGCAGGTTCGCCGCTCGACCTGGCCATCATCTCTATTTCGGCGTCGACTTCCCAGTCGCTGACCTTCACTTTCTCGGCGTCGGCGATCTTCGCGAAGACAAGCGCCATGCGAATGTCACGCGCCGCCATCGGGCGGAACTCGTCCATTTTTTTCTCCCAGTCGATCTCTTTGATCGCCTGCGAAGGGACTCCGTTGCGTATCAGGAGGTATGCGAATTCGCGGGCGCGTTCGGCGGTCTGCGGTTCGACCAGCGTGGCCGGGACCTCGAAGTCATAATCCTCCAGAATCCGCTTCACGGCCTGTTCGCGGAGATCGGCTTCGGCCCGCGCCTCGGCGGAGGCCGTCAGATTTTCACGAATCCTGTCGCGCAACTGTTGAAGGCTTTCATAGTCGCCCAGATCCCGCGCGAATTCATCGTCGAGTTCAGGCGCCTCTTTCTCGCGGACCGCGACCACGGTCGCCGTGAAATCGAGCGTCTTGCCGGCCAGGCCTTCGGAAGAGAAATCTTCCGGATATTTGACGCGGAACTCGCGGACGTCGCCGGGCTTTACGCCGCGCAGGTTCTCGTTGAATTCAGGCTGAAGGTTCTCGGCGCCGAGCTCGATCTGCACTTCGTCGGATCTCAAATCCTCTTCCTCCTGCGGCTCCACGTATTTGCCGACCAGGTTGACCGAAACGAAGTCGCCGTCACGAGACTCCCTGTCTTCCACCGGAACGAATTCCGCCGCGGACTGGCGCAGATGATCGAGCGTATGCTGGACGTCCTCATCGGTCACCTGCTGGACTCGCTTCGCCAATTTCAACCCCTTGTACTCTTTGAGTTCGAATTCGGGCAGGACCTCCACCGTCGCCTTGAATTTCAGCGGCTCGCCTTCGTCGAACGAGAAGTCGCTGATCTCCGGATCACCGACGACGCGCAGTTTATGTTCGGCGACAGCGTGCTGCATCGCGTGTGAAACAAGGCTCGAAACGACTTCCTCGTTCACTTCTTTGGAGAAACGTTGCCGGATGACCTCGCGCGGGACGCGGCCGGGACGGAATCCCGGGGACTTCACGTGACGCGCGTAAGCGCCATAGGTCTTTTCAAAAGCCGCTTTGACCTCTTCTACGGGGACTTCGACAGTGAGGTCTTTCCGACATTGAGAGATATCAGCGACATCGACTTGCAGCTTCAATTTTCTTTACCTTTCTTCATAGGAATCGCAGGCAGGCGGATAAATCGAGATTTGGTAGGAATGGCCCCGGAGGGACTCGAACCCTCACGCCCGTATAGGACCTTCGGTTCTAAGCCGAAGACGTCTACCAATTCCGCCACAGGGCCTCTCTTTCGTGCGCTTCATATTGTTTTCACTCAAGATTCTCAAGCTGCAGAGACTAACAAATTTCGCCAAGCCCCGCAATGTCGGTATTGAATATGATAAACTTGCAATAAGACCTATAGGACTTATAAGACCTACAGGACATAAAGGACCTTTCAGGAGGATATGATGACTTTCTTGGACCGTATCAATGAAGATTTGAAAGCGGCGATGAAGAGCAAAGACTCAGACAGGCTCTCGACCTTGCGGATGGTTAAGACCGCCCTCAAGAACCGCGAGATCGACAAAATGGAAGCGCTCACCGACGACGAGTCTATCAAGGTCCTGCAATCACTGGTTAAACAGCGCCGCGATAGCATCGAACAATATCAACAGGCCGGGCGTATAGATTTGGCCGAGAAGGAAGCGGCCGAGTTGAAGGTCATCGAAGAGTACCTGCCGGCCGCCCTGGATGAAGCGGCCATCACTCGCGTCGTCGAAGAGACCGTCGTCGAGACCGGCGCGAGTTCGATGAAGGAAATGGGCGCGGTGATGAAGGCGGTCATGGCTAAACTCGCGGGCCAGACTGTCGACGGCAAGGTAGTCAATCAGATTGTGAGATCCAAACTCGGCGGTTGACGCGCTCAACAATGATTATCGCTCTAATTCATTTCGCCGGCTCGCGAGCCGGCTCCGGAGGAAACAAGTCATGGGAACATTATTATGGCTGGTCGCGACGATTCTGGACATCTTCGCCATTTCCGATGTGCTGAGATCTAATCGTGATCTGGCTACTAAAATCGTGCTGATAGCGATCATTATGTTGATCCCGTTCGTAGGCGCCGGGCTGTACCTCTTCGCGTTTCGTGACAAAAGCGCTTATTGAAATATGAATGATGATAAACTCGCCCAATTCGCCAACCAGAAATATCTGAACCTGGAGAGCTATCGCAGAAACGGGCAGGGAGTCCGCACTCCGCTCTGGTTCGTCGAAGATAACGGTTTGTTGTATTTCTATACCGTGGCCGATTCATACAAGGTCAAACGGCTCGGGGCTAACCCACGCGTGCGCATAGTTCCCTGCGATATGCGAGGCAAAGTCAGAGGCGAATGGGTTGACGCCACGGCCAGACGGCTCGACGCGGAGGAATCTCGCCGCGCCAATGAGTTGTTGGACCGCAAGTACGGATGGACTAAACGCTTAATCAATTTCCTGTCCAAAATTCAGGGGCGCGAACGCGCCGCATTTGCGATTCAGCTTGATTGACCGTCAGAGCGAGAGTGTCAATACAGTCGAAAAATCAGGCCGAGCAGCGCGCCGGCCAATACGAGCCATGCCGAATTGAGCCGAAAGCGAATCAGCAGTATCAGACCGGCGCCCAGCATGGCGACCGACAGCCAATCGACCAGCGCCGTCTGTCCAAGCCGCCAGGTCACTACAGCCATCAGCGATAGAGACGCCGCGTTGATCCCGTCGAGAACCGCTCCCGCCGTCGCGGAATTACGGATTCGCGACACAAGGGAGCCGCTCACTGCGACAAAAAAGAAAGCCGGCATGAAGATTCCCACAGTCGCCACGAACGCCCCCGGCAGTCCGCCCAGGACGTAGCCGACGAATGTCGCCGTAGTGAAGACGGGCCCGGGCGTCACCTGACCGGCCGTGATGGCGTCCAGCAGTTGCGCATCGGTCAACCAGCGCCATCGCTCTACCAGATCGGCTCGAAGAAAGGCGAGCAATACGTAACCGCTTCCGAAAAGTATTGAACCGACTTTGAGGAAGAAGAGAAAGAGCGGCCACAGCCCGAACGAAGACGCCGATTGCGCAGCCAGAAACGCGGCCGGAATGAGCGATAAAGATTCGCCGCGCCTCATTCGGGCGGCGACACGGTTTCCGAGACCCATGGCGCATCCCGCGCCGAAGAGAACGATCAACTCGTGAACTCCCAGAAATTCGAGCAATATTCCCGTCGCGCCGATAAGCGCCAGAGTTTTTGTTTTGATCGCGGCGCGGCCCAGTCGCCACAACGCCTGCAAAATGATCGCGATGACGACCGGCTTCACGCCGTACAGGACGGCCTCGGTTTGCGGGAGCGAACCGTAGCGGACGTAAGCCCAGGCCAGAGCTGTGACAATGAGCGTCGCCGGAAGAATAAAGCAACTCCCCGCAATCAGCAGCCCGGGCCATCCCGCGCGGCGATATCCGATGTGAATCGCCATTTCAGTGGAATTCGGGCCGGGAATCAGATTCGTCGCGCCGAGCAAATCCAGAAACTCTTCGTGTGAAAGCCAGCCGCGCCGCCTGACGACTTCATCCTCCATCATCGCGACGTGCGCCGCGGGGCCGCCGAACGAAATCAACCCCAGTTTCAGAAACAGAAGCGCAATCTGCATGGGACTTAAAGGGCTTATAGGACCTATAGGACCTACGGATCCTATTCATTTTTCATAAGCGTCGAAGGCTTTGATCAGCCCACCGATGCGGCTAATAGTCCTATTTATCAACAATGATGGCGAGGTTGCGCTTAAGTTCCCAGGCTTTGAGGAAAGCCGCCAAAGGCAGGCGGCGTTCTCCCTGGTCGGGATCGTAAACGGTGACGGCGCCGTCATCTATGTCCGCATCCATCTCGAGCGCGACGAGAGCCTGCGATCCTTCTCTCGCATCAATCGGGAGCAGGCTGACATAAACGATTGGATAGAGTCCGTCGTCCAGAATGGATTGCAAGTCATCGGGCGAGAGGTTTTGTATGTCGGTTTTACTGAACCCGAACTGGCGCGCCGCATCGACGACGTAGGGCGGGTCCGCGCCGAATATGGTGCAATCACAACGCGCCCGCAACTCGGCTTCGGATACCGAGAGATTGAAATGGGAGAAAACCATTCGCAGACAGGCGGGCGCGCAGGAATCAGGAGTCTCTTGTTTGTAGAAAAGCGGCTTCGATCTCTTCACAACGTTGTTCGTATAGGGCTAAAGCCTGGTTTGTCATCTCTTCGAACGGCGTGTGAGATATGACCTCTTTGGTCGAATCGTCGACGGTCAATTCTCCGACTTCTCCGACGGGGCCGATGCGCGGATAAGCCAGGATGACTGGAGTCCTCCACACGCCCGCCGCCTTGTCATAACGCGGCGCGCCGGTGCTGAAGCGGTCAGGCAAATAATCCAACAAATAGCCCCCGGCTATCGCCTCCGCTTCAAATGCGGTTGTCTGAGAAATATCGCCCGGCGAGTTGGACCAGATAGCGGCTTCTATGGCGTCACGATGTTTTTCATAAAGCGATCGGCCACTGGCGTCCATTTCGTCGAAAGGGGTATGAGAGTGTATCTCTTCAGAAAATCCGTTGACGGCGATCTCCCCAACCTCGCCGACCAGGCCTGCGCGCGGATGCGTCAGCAGAACAGTCACCCGCCACAATCGGGCGACGTCATCGTAAGTAGGATCTCCGGCGCTGTAAGAATCAGGCATGTGGTCGCTCAGTAACAGATTCGCCGCCGCGATGGCTTCGAGATCGGTCAATTTGCGTGTGACTTCAAGAGCCATAACATTCGAATCATATCACCGCGCGCAATGGCGCGACAATCATTATGTTTTTTGCCAAAGGGTAAAAATCAACCACGAAGAAACGAAGAACACGAAGATTTCTTCTGTTCTTTCTTCTTTTACTTCGCGCTCTTCGTTTCTTCGTGGTTATATTCCAGGGGGAATATGAAATGTTGAAATCCATGCTCGTATTCGGTTTGGCGCTTTTGTTGTTCAGCGCATGCGGCAAGCCCGAAATGTCGCAGGCCCAAACATCGCCGTCCCCCGCGACTCAAACGCCGGTGGTCTGAATCATCAGGGGGTTGACCTGGTGGAAATATTCGGCCATCTTGAACCCGGAGATCAGATCGCCGTTCGCGGAACCGATGAGTTGCGGGCCGTCGCAAAGGTAAACATCAAACAATCTCCCATGGCAAAATGAGTTATGAGCCCTGATTCTATAAATGTGTCACGACATCAGGAGGAATCCATAGATGCCCAACACCGGCAAATCAGTTTCAACTCCCCGCCTGGTCATTCACCAATCAATTTCGTCGAACGATCAATCCGGTTTCGCCAAAGACGTGCGCGCAGGATTGACCGCGACGCCTAAAACCCTCAAGCCGAAATACCTTTATGACGACTTGGGATCACTGCTTTTCGAGGCGATTTGTCTTCTGCCCGAATATTACCTGACGCGCGCCGAAACCGAGATTTTCGAGAGGCGCGCCGCCGAGATCGTCGCGCAATTGCCGTCGCCGATAACGGTGGTCGAATTGGGCAGCGGAAGCTCGGTCAAAACGCGGCTTTTGATCGAAGCCATTCTGGCGAGCCAATCCAGACTTTGTTATCAGCCTATAGACATTTCCAAGGCGATCCTGGAGCAAAGCGCCAGGCTGTTGCTGGAAGATTATCCCGGACTGCGGATCGTGGCTCACGCCGCCGATTACACCCGCGGCGTCGCTTCGATCGAGCGAAGAGGCGGCGAGAAAGTTCTGGCGTTGTTCCTCGGGTCGAACATAGGCAATTACACGCCGGACGAAGGCCGCGCATTGCTGAGACAGATTCGCGGCGCGCTGCGGCCGGGAGACGGGCTGTTGCTCGGCGCGGATTTGAAAAAGTCGCGCGAAACGCTCGAAGCGGCTTATGACGACGCGCTGGGCCTGACCGCGGCCTTCAGCAGGAACGCGCTGCTCCGCATCAACCGCGACCTGAACGCCGATTTCGACCTCGAACAGTTCGAACACCGCGCGTTTTTCAATGAAGAGCAAAGCCGCATAGAAATACATCTGGTCAGTCTGGCCAGGCAAACCGTCAATATTCGCGGCGCCGATTCTCAGCCCGCCTTGCGGGTCGATTTTCAATCCGGCGAGACGATACACACCGAAAATTCCTACAAGTATGACCTTGAAGCGCTCGCGGCTCTGGCCGAAGCGACCGGCTTCACGCCCTCGCGCGTCTGGTTCGATTCGGAGGAAAGATTCAGTTGTAATTTCTGGTTGGCGTGAGGGATTGCGGATTGCGGATTTTTGAACCTCAATCGGCAATCTGAAATTGAAAAATGTAGAGAACGTAACAGTGGAATCCCTTCAATCCGCAATCCGCAATCACTACTGTTCATTCAGGCTCTTGTCGTAATTGAGATAGCTGACGCGGATCTCTTTGAGCGGAGTGTTCTGAAGCGCTTCGCGCGAAGGGCCGTCGAGGTACAACAGGATATATTGGGCGATGTGCGGCTGCTGATTGCTG
>DASUFM010000014.1:0-2873 GCA_036274535.1 Blastocatellia bacterium | reverse complement strand
TGCGCGGCGAGCGGCGCGGCTCAAGTTTGGCGGAGTGGAGCAGGTGAAGGAGGCGTATCGGGACAAGAGCCGGTTGGGATGGATAGAAAGTCTCTGGCAAGATCTGCGCTATGGCTTGCGAATGTTGCTGAAGAAACCTGGTTTCACATTGATTGCCATCACTACGCTCGCGCTCGGCCTCGGCGCCAATGCGGCGATCTTCAGTTTTGTGAATGCCGTATTACTCAAGCCTCTCCCCTATCCAGATCCGGAGCGAATCGTCAGCGTCTGGGAAAAGCATCCGAGCGGATTTAGCAACTACATTTCCACTCTGAACTTCCTCGACTGGGAGCGGCAGAATCACTGTTTTCAATTTCTCTCAGCCGTCACCGGGGACGTGGTGACCTTGACCGGTTCGGGCAGCCCCGAGCAGCTTTATGTTCACAGAGTCTCGGCGTCGTATTTCAAGGCGCTTGGTGTGGACGCGACGCTGGGACGCACTTTTGCCGCCAGCGAAAACGAGGTTGGCTCCGATCTGGAAGTAGTGCTGTCGAACCGCATTTGGCAAAGCCGGTTCGGCGGCGACCCCAAAGTTATCGGCCGCAAGATCACGCTGGATGCAAAAAGTTACACGATCATCGGCGTGCTTCCGGCGAACAGTACGTTTGGCCGGACGCAGGCCGTAATGTGGCTGCCTCTCGCTTTCGCACCCGAGAACATGACACGCAATTTTCACTGGCTTTATGCCATTGCTCGCCTTGAGCCCGGCGTCACTCTGAAGCAGGCCCGCGACGAAATGGACACGATTGGAGCGCGCATTGCCGCCATGTACCCGGAATCGAAAAAGGGTTGGGGCGTAACGGTCAATCCTTATATCGATGAGGTGGTTCAGCCGGAGCTCCGCCGCTGGCTTTGGGTGCTGCTCGCGGCGGTGGGCGCCGTGCTGCTGATCGGGTGCGCCAATGTCGCCAATCTGACACTGGCGCGGGGTACGGACCGCGAACACGAGATCGCGATTCGTTCAGCATTGGGCGCGAGCCGTCTCCGTCTGATCCGGCAGTTGCTTACGGAAAGCATTTTTCTCGGAATCCTCGGCGCCGTGGCGGGCCTCGCCATAGGCAACGCATTAATGCGCGGAATGAAACTGTGGTTTCCTCCTGACATGCTGCCACCGCAAGCAGACGTCCGTATGGACTATGGTGTGTTGCTTTTCACGATGGTTATCGGAATCCTCACGGGAATCCTTTTCGGCCTGGCGCCGGCGCTCAGCGGCGCGCGGCCCGATCTTGCCGGATCGCTGAAGGAGAGTGGGCGAACGACTGCCGGGCTGGCGCCGCATCGGATGAGGACAGCCCTGGTGGTCGCTGAAGTGGCGCTCTCATTTGTATTGCTCGCGGGCGCCGGTCTGCTGATCCGAAGCTTCAACAGGCTTGCAAGCCTCGACCCGGGCGTGGATACAACCAATGTTCTTGCGATGGATCTTCCAATTCCGCGGACAGAATTCACGAACGGCGCGACACTGACGAATTACCTCAGGGAAGTAACCCAGGAGGTCAGAAGCGTGCCCGGAGTGCGGGACGTCGCCATCACTGATGTACCGCCGATGAAAGGCTTGGGCTTCGCGCCCTTCCTGATCGAGGGACGGGAGGATGCTCCCTACGCCCAACGCCCTACCTCTGGGTTCAAGGCGGTAGGACCGTCGTATTTTGATACGGTTGGCATGAGATTGTTGAAGGGGCGCAGACTTGACGAAAGCGATGGCGCCGGCGCCGCGCCCGTTGCCGTGATCAATGAAACCATGGCGAAGAAATACTTCAAAGGCGAAGATCCCATCGGTAAGCGCATCTTGATTCGGCAGCTCGTGTTCGGGAAGGCTGCTCGCGGCCCGGAAATCCCCTGGCAGGTCGTGGGGGTGGTAAAGGACGAGAAAGTCGGCGGGAAATTAGTTAGCTTCGCCGAGAACATTCCGGTCATCTACGTCACGTTCTATCAAAGTCCCAGCACTTACAATAGCCTGGTTGTTCGCGCCGCCATGAATCCGTTGCTCTTAAGCGGATCGATCGAACAAGCGATCTGGAAAGTGAACAAGAACCAGGCGGTGGCGAACATTGAAACCTTGGAAGAAATCAAGTCAAAATCGGTAGCGCCGGCCCGGCTTCGCACTGCGCTGTTGGCCATCTTCGCTGGCATCGCGCTGTTGCTGGCCGCCGTCGGGATCTACGGCGTTGTCTCCTATTCCGTGGCGCAAAGGGCGCGTGAAATGGCCATTCGCCTGGCCCTTGGCGCGGCGCCGGGCGATCTGCTGAAGCTTGTGATCGGAAAAACGATGCTCATCGTCCTAGTTGGACTCGCTCTCGGCGCCGGCGCGGCGCTCGCGCTTACGCGCGTATTGGCGAGCCTGCTCTACGATACAAGCCCGACGGATCGGGTGACGTGGGTCGTCGCTGGGGCGTTGCTCGCGGCGGTGGCGCTCTTGGCCTGCTATTTTCCAGCCCGGCGCGTGACGAAGGTTGATCCCATAATCGCAATCAAATGCGAATAGTCGAATCAATTCAAATTTGAATGATTTCTGGCCTGATGGTTGCTGCAGCCATAATTCCTGTCGCATGCGACAGTTTATTTGTCCTGCGACAGCTAGGCCCATCAGGCATTCAATGGCCGGATAGAGTTGATCGTACCTATCCGATCTTTATCGGTTTTGGCGCAATAAGCAATAAATCGATGTTGAGAAGAAGATCGCTGGCAAGGCTAAGCTCAATTGACTCGTATTGCCTGGCCGGGTTTGGTCAAGGCGAAGGCTCCGCCTATAAACCCTGGTTGCGCGTTCAAGATATTCCCTCCTTGGGCCGGGTCCATCGCATCAAAGGGTGGAAGCACGGCAGAGTCCATCATTT
>DASUFM010000013.1:0-11599 GCA_036274535.1 Blastocatellia bacterium | reverse complement strand
CTGCGCGTAGGAAATAAAGATCATTGGGTCAGGTTCTCGATATTGATACGGGGTTCGTTCCAAAGACGGCCCGTGAACTGCGTCTTGTCGATAACCTGGTCCAGCAAGTGTATCACCATCCATAAGGTCCCCGACTGCTTGCGCGCAGAACGGCTTAAAAGTTCATTTTTAATGGATGAAAAAATGAAATAGCGGTAGCGCCAGGCTCTTATAAGCATGTCAAACATTGCATTCTTTTGCCCAAGTTTAAGACTTGGGAGAAGTAAGAGGAGGAGAAGCGAGAGGTGGGGGGGGCACACAATGCTCACGTCAGGAAATATGACATTCCGTTTGATTAAGTGTCAAGGCCCGCGAAATTGTTATAGATCTGAGGAATCAGGCGACCCAACACCGTTAGCCGAAATGGTTGCCGGAAAAGCCCGTTGCGCAGGCCGCTCGACTAGCCACACTATGCTTTGAGTAGTTAATGTGAAGGCTATGCAAATTAAAGCCCAATCGGTTCAATGGTTTTAGGTTATAGAATCAAGTTCACCGCCGAGGCGCAGAGATCGCGGAGAAGACGCAGAGGGTAAACCAATCTCTCTTCTCTCTCTGCGTTGTCTCGGCGACCTCCGCGCCTCGGCGGTGAACTCACCTTATTCACTGACCTTTCTGAAAGCGCTGATAGCAAACAACTTCAATTTGCACAGTCTTCAGTTAATGTCAGCGCTGCAATGACTCAATCCATGAAGCGATACTTGATCAAAGCCCAGATCGCCGCAAAGCCGTCGCGCCAGGTGATCTTCTTGCCTTCGGAAAAGTCGCGACCGTAATACGAGATCGGCATTTCGTAGAGTTTATGTTTGCGCTTGAGCACTTTGGCGGTGATCTCAGGCTCGAAATCGAAGCGGTTCGACTTGATCTGCAGGTTTTTGATCACGTCGGCGCGGAAGACCTTGTAACAGGTTTCCATATCCGAGAGGATCGAGTTGTAAAATACGTTGGTGACGAGCGTGAGCATCTTGTTGCCGACCAGATGCCAGAAGTTGAAAGCGCGAGAGACCTTGCCTCCGGAAAGTCGCGACCCGTAAACCACGTCGGCGCGACCGTTGAGAATAGGCTTGATCAGCTCGGCGTATTCGGCCGGATCGTATTCCAGGTCGGCGTCCTGAATGATGATGATGTCGCCAGTAGCGTAAGTCAGCGCGGTCCTGAGCGCCGCGCCCTTCCCCATATTCTGCGCGTGGAAGTAAACCTTGTGGGGCCTGACTTTGCGCATGTCGTCCAGAACCTCGCGTGTGCCGTCTTTCGAGGCGTCGTCTACGATGATCAGCTCTTTGCGGACATCGCCCAGATCTACTTCCTCGACGCGCTTGATTATCTCGTTAATGGTGTTCGCCTCGTTATAAACGGGCATCAAGATGGACAGCAGTGGATGGTTCTGCATTTGGCCTGATTTTTCCTATAAAGATTAAATATAGGGAGTTTTAAACGCCACTATGAACTTTCAGAGCATAGCTTATGGCTTTCAAGTGGGCAAGAACCATAATCCGTCGCACCGACAATTGTATCAACGATAATAATGAACGCAGCCAAACGGCCCCGCATGCCTTGCTTTCTTCATAATCGTCACAGTGAGATGCGGCGCGGTTGACCCCGGATCGCTCAGCGGGCATTATCTTCGAGCTTGTTCCGAGCGGCGATCAACGCTCAAGTCAGTATCCAGAGAACAAGAGGAGATATGATAGAAGAGAATCTGGCGTTGACTGTTACGCTCAATCAGCTTGCTGAACTCGATCGATATAATCATTGGATATATGAACATATTGCGCGCGCGCTGGGACGGCGCGTGCTCGAAATCGGATCAGGCACGGGAAACATCACGCAATTCCTCTGCGCCGAGGAGCGCGAGGTGATGGCCACTGACGTTGTGCCGGTCTATCGCAATGAACTGGAGCGGTTGTTTGGTGGCCGCCCGAATGTCCGCGTGGGGAAATTCGACCTGGCGGCGAAAGCGCCCCGCGAGTTCGTCGCCGATCCCTTCGATTCGATCGTCTGTTTGAACGTGCTCGAACATATCGAGGACGATTTATTCGCGCTGGCGCAGATGCGGGATTCGCTCGCTGCCGGAGGCTATCTGGCATTGCTTGTGCCGGCTCACCGGTTTCTATACGGCGCGTTCGACCGCGCCGTCGGCCATTTTCGCCGCTACGAAAAGCGCGAATTGACCGATAAACTTAAGAAAACCGGCTTCGCCGTCCGCGAAATGAAATTTTTCAGCCTCATCGCAACTTTGCCATGGTTCATCAACGGGCGGTTGCTCAAACGTGATTACATCCCGATGAAACAGGCAAATCTTGCAAACCGACTCGTTCCGCTGCTCAAACTCGAACGTTTGATCGGACCGCCGCTCGGCCTGTCGTTGATCGCGATCGCTCAAAAATCGGGCGCGCCGGGCGCGTAATCCGCCGATCCTGCCGTTCGACATGTTCCCCGCCTGTGACTTTCCTGTGAGCAGGAACTCCAGTCCTTCGCCTTGCTTCTTCCGCCGTCATTAACCAGAATGAAGGTATGGCAAACCCGCCTTGTTTGCCTTGTTATCTTCAGACACATTTTCGATAACGCCAGGCCCGGGAGCCGATCCCGGGATTTTCAGAAGGAGATTTCAATTATGCGCGGAAAAACGCCGGGCTTATTATTTCTGTATTTAGTTTTCCTATCCGTCTTCGCTTCGACCGGCGGGGCGCAAAAAGCGCCTCCAATCATCGGGCGATGGGATTTGACGGTTCAGGGCACTGACGCGCCATACACGTCGTGGCTGGAAGTGACGGAGGCCGAAGGTAAATTGCAGGGACGCTTCGTGGGCCGATTCGGCAGCGCCCGCCCGATCAAGCAGATTGAATTCAACGGCGGGAAACTCAAATTCAGCCTGCCGCCTCAATACGAGCATATGAAAGGGGATGTCGATCTGGTCTTCGAGGGCAATTTGAGCGGCGCGAAGCTCGAAGGAACAACCAACGGCGAAGACGGAGCGACGCTGAAATGGTCCGGCGTCCCGGCGCCCGCGCTCAAGCCAAAAGCCGATCCGAAATGGGGGGCGCCAATCCGTCTGTTCGACGGCAAAGACCTCACAGGTTGGAAGCTTCGCTCTGAAAAAGGCAAAGGATGCTGGAGCGTCGAAGACGGCGCGATGACCAACAGCAAAGGCTGCGTCGACATCATCACTGGACAGAGATTCCAGGACTTCAAGCTCAGCCTCGAATTCAAGATCATCGAAGGAAGCAACAGCGGCGTTTACCTGCGCGGACGCTATGAAACGCAAATCGAGGACAATTACGGCAAGGCTCCGGAGAGCCACGGCATGGGCGGTTTGTATGGATTCCTCACTCCGAAGGTGAACGCGTCGAAAAAGGCCGGCGAGTGGCAGAAATACGAGATCACCCTGATCGGCCGCCAATTGACCGTAACGCTCAATGGCCAAACCGTGATCGACAAAGAAGAAATTCCCGGAATCACCGGCGGCGCGCTCGACAGCGCCGAAGGAGCTCCCGGGCCGATCATGCTGCAGGGCGATCACGGCAAGGTGTGGTACAGGAACATTGTTCTGACGCCTGTGAATTAAGGATGAGGCTTATAGGACCTATAAGTCCTATAAGCCTCATAAGTCCTGATGGGCCATGGAAACTTTACAAGTCGAAGCGAAATTGGCGCGGTTGCCGTTCTATTACGGTTGGGTGAACGCTACGCTGGCGGCGCTGGCGATGGTCGGGACGCTGCCCGGCCGCACACAGGGACTGGGACTGATCACGGAACCGCTGATCAGAGACCTTAAGATTGATCGAGTGCTCTATGCTGATATCAATCTGTGGGCGACGCTGATCGGCGCGCTGTTTTGCATCGGTATCGGGCGCTTGATAGACCGGATTGGCAGCCGCGTCGCGCTGACCGGCGTGGCGCTGGCGCTGGGCGCCGTCACGCTGGCGATGAGCGGCGCGAGTGGCGTCATATGGCTCGCGTCGCTCATTACGCTCACGCGCGGCTTCGGACAGAGCGCGCTCTCGGTCATCAGTCTGACGATCGTCGGCCAATGGTTCGCGCGCAGATTGAGCCGGGCCATGGCGGCTTACTCCATTATCGTGAGCGTCGGATTTATGATCGCCTTTACCGTCGTCGGCCCGGTAGTGGTCAGCGCCGGATGGCGGGCGGCCTGGGCAGGAGTCGGCGCGATAATACTTTTCGGCCTGGCGCCGGCGGGCTGGCTGTTTGTGCGGCGCTCGCCCGAAGATTGCGGCCTTACGCTCGACGGGGAAAAGAAACTGGAAGAGAAGCCGGTTGAAGCCGTCACCGGCGCCACACTGTCCGAAGCCCTGGCCACGCCCGCGTTCTGGATCTTCGCCCTGGGTAGTTCCATATACGGCCTGATCGCTTCGGGGATCGCATTGTTCAACGAATCCATTCTCGTCGAATTAGGATTTGACGCCTCCACTTATCATCGCAGCCTTGCGATCGCCGCGCTGACATCGCTCATCGGGAATTTCCTGGCCGGATGGCTGGCCACGAAATGGTCGTTGAACCGTTTGATGGCGCTGGCCATGAGTTTGCTGGCGCTCTCGCTGCTGGCGCTTCCCGGCCTGCGGACGCAGGCTCACGTCGCGGCCTATGCGACGGTGATGGGCATAGCCGGCGGCTTCGTGATAGTGCTCTTCTTCTCCTTCTGGAGCCACGCTTTCGGGCGCGCTCATCTGGGTAAAATTCAGGGAGTGGCGCAGGCATCGACAGTAATCGCCTCGGCTGTCGGGCCGCTGCTCCTGGCCGAATGTGTGACGCGAACCGGGTCTTACGCGGCGATCTTCTATTTGCTTGCGGCGATCGTAGGCGCGCTGGGCGCCGCCGCCCTGTTCACGCGGATTCCCTCTCCAAATTCCTGTGACATATGACAAATGCCCTCCGTTGAAGCTATGATCCCACGAGTATGCGCTGAATATTCAATTTAGCGTCCCCATCTAAAAATAACCACTGTACCGACGAGGAGAAATTTATGTCGCGCACTCCCATACCTGCTCGCCCATATTCATTACTGTTTTGCGCATTGCTGGCGCTCTCCCTGTTCGCCGTCGATGGAATGAACATATTTCGATCGAGCGCCAGCGCCCGGCGCCCAGAGGAGAAGCAGGATGAGAAGAAAGATGAGAAGAAAGATGAGAAGAAAGATGAGAAGAAAGATGAGAAGAAGGATGAGAAGAAAGAGGAACTGATTCTGAAGCCCGAAGGCAAAGTCTCGTTTACGACCGACGAAGGCACCTGGATGTCCCTGGACGTTTCGCCCGACGGTCAGACGATAGTCTTCGATCTGCTCGGAGACATTTACACTTTGCCGATCGCCGGCGGCGAGGCGAAACGCATAGTCGGCGGCATGTCGTTCGACGGTCAACCGAAATTTTCTCCTGACGGCAGATTGATCGCATTTACCAGCGACCGCAGCGGCGCCGAGCAATTGTGGGTATGCAAACCCGACGGCTCCGATCCGAAGCCGATCACAAAGGGGCGCGGACAGGGCATGCTCTACTTCCTTTCGCCTTCGTGGACGCCGGACGGCAATTACATTCTGGCGTCGAAATCGGAGCGCGGCATTGGGACATTTCACGTCTATATGTATCACAAGGACGGAGGCGCGGGCGTCAGCGTAGGGCCGCCGCCGCCGCCAACGCCAACGCCCGGACAGCAGGGGCGGCCGTCCGGACCGCAACTCAACAAGATGGGCGCGGTCGCTTCGCCCGACGGGCGTTTCATATACTGGGCGCAGCGCACGGGCGCGTTCGGTTACAACGCCCGGTTCCCTATCTGGCAGATCGTCCGATTTAACCGCGACACGAGCGAGACCGCGACGATCACGAACGCCATCGGAAGCGCGATGCGACCAAGGATCTCGCCGGACGGTAAGAGCCTGGTTTACGCCACTCGTTATGAAACGAAGACCGCGCTGCGCGTGCGCGACCTGGAAACGAATCAGGAGCGATGGCTGATCAACAACGTTACGCGCGACGACCAGGAATCGCGCGCGACCCGCGACACATTCCCCGGCTACGCGTTCATGCCCGACGGCAAATCGCTGATCGTCCCGATTGACGGAAAGATCAAACGCGTGGATTTCGCGTCAGGCCAGGCGACCGTCATCCCCTTCTCCGCGAAAGTCGACATGGACATCGCGGCGAGGCTGCGCTTCGATTACAAAGTTGACGACGGGCCGAACGTCAAAGCCAGATTGATCCGATATCCCGCCATGTCGCCCGACGGGAAACGCCTGGCGTTCTCAGCGTTCAACAAAATCTACGTGATGGATTTGCCCTCGGCAGGCTCCGTCGTCACGCCGAAGCGGTTGACGAACCTCACAGTGGGCGAATTTATGCCTACATGGTCGCCTGACGGGCGATACGTGGCGTTCGTCACGTGGTCGCGTGACGGCGGCCACATCTATCGCGTCGCCGCCGAAGGGGGACAACCGCAGCGATTGACCAACAGGGCGGCGTTTTACGCCTATCCTGTTTACTCGCCCGACAACACGAAGATCGTCTTTACTTCGGGCGCGATCGACGACCAGCTCTTCGCCGATCTGAAGGAAAGTCACGAATTCCAGTCGGAGACCGAAGCCGCGCTGCACGGCCACGCCGACAGCGAGATCAGCGGTCCCGGCGAGAACACCGTCGTCGATCTGCGATACATATTCGCGGACGGCGGAAATTCGATTTTGATCGCGTCCGCTCAGGGCGGGCGTTATCCGCACTTCTCCAATGATCCGAACCGCGTTTACCTGACGACTTCTCAGGGACTGACTTCCATACGGTTGGACAGCCAGGATCGCCGCACGATTCTGAAAGTCACCGGAACCGGCGCTCCGCCCAATCCGGCGCCCGCGGGCATGATCAAAATCTCGCCCGACGGCGCGAATGCCTTCTGCGAGGTCCAGGGCAAACATTATCTCGTCGCGATTCCGAAGGCCGGCAAAGAAACCGTCAACGTGAGCGTCGCGGGCGGGACGCCATCGGTTCCAGTAAAGAAAATGTCGGCTGAAGGCGGCGATTACCTCGCGTGGTCGCCCGACGGCAAATCCGTGACCTGGTCGTGGGGCGCGAAATTCTATCGCCAGTCGGTGAATCAACCCGGAGAAGCCGGCGCCGACAGATCGGACAGCTTCGACGTCGTGGTCGAATCGCCCCGCGCCAAACCCAAAGGCGTTGTCGTCCTGTCGGGCGCTCGCGTCATCACGATGAAGGGCGACGAGGTAATCGATAAGGGCGACATCATCATCACCGACAATCGCATCACCGAGATCAGGCCGTCGAGTAGAGGGAGATCCGGGCTCCCTTCCGGCGCCAGGGTGATTGACGTGAGCGGCAAGACGATCATTCCCGGTTTCGTAGACGTCCATGCGCATATGTGGCCTCCGCGCGACGCTCATCAGACGCAGGTCTGGCAGTACCTGGCCAACCTGGCCTACGGGGTAACGACGACGCGCGACCCTCAATCCGCGACAACCGACGTTTACGCATACGCCGATCTGGTCGAGACGGGCGAGATCGTCGGCCCGCGCATTTACACGACGGGCCCCGGAGTCTTCGACCGGTCCGGCCTGAGCGATAAAGAAGCCACGCGCAACTACATCAAACGTTATCGCGAGGCATATCAAACCGACACGTTGAAAGAGTACGTCGCGGGAGACCGCATCGTGCGGCAGTGGGTGGCGGAGGCCTGCAGGGAATTCAGAATCACTCCCACTACCGAAGGCGCGCTGGACATGAAGCTGGATCTCTCACAAATGATCGACGGCTTTTCGGGGAATGAACATGCGCTGCCGATCCAGCCGATATACAAAGACATCGCCGAATTCGTGACTCAGACCAAAACTTTTTACACGCCGACGACGCTGGTCGCATATGGCGCGCCGTGGTCTGAAAACTACTTCTTCGAGAACACCGACGTGGTCGGCAATAAAAAGCTGGCCAGATTCATCCCGCAGGAATTGCTGATGACGATGCTGCGGCGGCGCGGCCAGTGGTTTCATCCCTCGGAGTACGGCCACAGGGGCATCGCCGAAGGCGTGGCCAAAATCATCCGCGCTGGAGGCCGCGTGGGACTCGGCGGCCACGGCCAGATGCAGGGCATAGGCTGCCACTGGGAGTTGTGGAACCTGCAATCGGGCGGCCTGTCGACTATGGAAGCGCTGCGCGTCGCGACGATCTTCGGCGCCCAAGCCATCGGATTGAACCACGATGTGGGCTCGCTCGAAGCCGGCAAACTGGCCGATCTGATCGTGCTCAACCTGAACCCGCTCCTCGACATCCGCAACACCAACTCGATCAAATACGTGATGAAGAACGGCGAATTGTACGACGGCGAAACGCTGGACCAGATATGGCCGGCGCAGAAATCGCTGGAAAAACAATACTGGTGGGACCGCGAACCAAAGTAGTGAAACCAGACAAGAAAATGTGGGGGAAGAAAATATAGGATGAGCAACGTCCTATATTTTCTTCTCCCACATTTTCTTGTCTATTTGTTTGTTCCAGGTTTTAGTCCACGGCGCCTCTTCTATTCCTCCGGCTCTTCTTCCTCTTCAGGAAATTCAAGTCGGTCGTAAACCTCCGCAAGCTGCAGGATACAGTTGATTGAAGCGATGTGAATGCTTTCGGACAGCTCAACGGCCAAAGCGGCGATTACCCATTGCCCATTTTCCTGCCGCGCAAAATGCTCTATGGATGGGCGGTTTTGCGCAACGATCAGGTAATCCGTGAGAGATGGATTGTGTGTACGGTAGCGCTGGAACTTTTCACCACGATCGAAATCCCCGGTCGAAGGCGACGCGACTTCGATGATTACTTTCGGGTTGATGATCACGTCGCGATTCTCATCGAGAAACTGCATCTCTCCGCATACCACCATCAGGTCTGGATATGAGTAAAGCCCTTTTTGTGAGTAACGCCGTCTAGGCAGAGGTCCGCTTCGGACTCTCATATCTTTTGTGAACGCCTGGCAGCGTGTGCCTTTCAATTGCGCGCGTATTTCGCCAGTCAGATTGGTACAGATGGCTCCATGTTCAGGGCTTTCGCCAGCCATCGCATAAATCCGCCCGTCTAAATACTCGTGGCGCTCATCGGCTTCGCGCTCTATCGAAAGATATTGGTCTTCAGTGTAGCGAATTTGAGTTTGCGGTAAGCTCATCATTTCACCTCCATCAAAAGAAGGCAATATTTTAACTTGTGAGGGTTGAGGCTGTCAGCCCCCATCATTGGCGCCAGACGACGCGTCCGCCGACAATCGTCGCCACCGGAGCGCCTTTCAATTCCCAGCCGTTAAATGGCGTGTTGCGGCTCTTCGATTGAAACTTCGAGGCGTCGATCTTTATCTTTTTATTCGGATCGAAAATCGTCACGTCGGCCGTCGAACCAACCTTCAGCGTCCCGCGATCGAGTTTGAAGATCCGCGCGGGCCCTGTCGAGAGCAACTCGACCATCCGGCCGAGCGAGATCACGCCGCGGTGAACCAGACGATCCAGAGTCAGGCTCACAGCGGTCTCCAGGCCGATTATTCCGTTCGGCGCGCGGTCGAATTCGAGCATTTTTTCGTTGGAGTGGTGAGGGGCGTGGTCAGTGGCTATGGCGTCAATCGTCCCGTCGCGCAAACCTTCGATGACCGCTTCGAGGTCGGATTGCGAGCGCAGCGGCGGCGCCATCTTGAAATTGGTGTCATATCTGCTTTCGTAAACTTCTCTGTCGGTCAGCGTGAAATGGTGCGGCGTGACTTCGCAGCTGACGGCCACCCCCTTCCGCTTCGCCTGCCGAACCATATCCACGGAGCGCGCCGTCGAGATATGCGCGATGTGTACGCGCGCGCCGGTCAATTCCGCCAGCGTAATGTCGCGCGCGACATGCAGATCTTCGGCCGCGCCCGGCAATCCGTTCAGGCCCATCAGCGCTGAATATTCGCCTTCGTGCATGGCCCAGCCCGCCGCGCCGCAGCAATCCTCGCAATGATCGACCACCGCCAGATCGAAATCGCGCGAATATTCCATCGCGCGCCGCATAATCCCCGAATCGAGCACCGGCTTCCCGTCATCGCTGATAGCGACGATTCCAGCCGCCTTCATCTCGCCGATCTCGGCCAGTCGCTCGCCTTTCGATCCCTCGGTGATCGCGCCGATCGGGAAGACGTTGGCGAGTTTGGCGACGCGGCCCTGTTCGACGATGAAGCTAGTGACCGAAGAGTTGTCGTTGACCGGCTTCGTGTTCGGCATGCAGCAGACGGAAGCGAATCCGCCGGCGACGGCGGCGCGGGCGCCTGAAGCGATGGTTTCTTTATATTCAAAGCCCGGCTCGCGCAGATGTACATGGAGGTCAATGAAACCAGGAGCGATGATCAGATCGGCGGCGTCGAGGATTTCAACCCCTTCAGCGTCCAACGATTCATCAATCGCTTCGACTCGGCCGTCACGGATGAGCAGGTCTTTCTTCGTTTCCAGAGTTTGCGCCAGGGATTGTGATGGATCGATTATATTTCCGTTTTTGATCAAGAGCATAAAGGCTATCTCTCATTCTCCGCCCGCCAGCAAATACAAAACCGCCATCCGCACGGCCACGCCGTTCTCAACCTGATTCAGGATGAGCGAGAACGGCCCGTCGGCCACGTCCGAATCGATTTCCACGCCTCGGTTGATCGGGCCCGGATGCAGTACGATCGCGCCGTCTTTCGCCAATTCCAGTCGCCTGCGATTTAAGCCGTAATGGATCGAATACTCGCGCAAGCTGGGGAAGAAGCCACCCGACTGCCGTTCGAGCTGGATTCGCAGCATCATCACGACATCGGCGCCGGCTATCGCTTCGTCGATGTTGTCGGCGAAAGTGACCGAGCCTTCAGACGGCGCGATCAAATTCTCAAATCCGAAAGGCAGCAGAGTGCGCGGTCCCGCCAGCGCGACGTGAGCGCCGAGCTTTGAAAGCAGATGGGCGTTCGAGCGGGCCACGCGGCTGTGCCGTATGTCTCCGACGATCGCCACCTTCAACCCGGCGATGCGGCCTTTGGCGCCGCGAATCGTCAGTGCGTCCAGCAGCGCCTGCGTTGGATGTTCGTGCGCGCCGTCGCCGGCGTTGACCACCGCGGCGTCGACTATCTTCGCGATCTGATGCGGCGCTCCGGACGACGAGTGGCGGATGACGATCGCGTCAGGCGCCATCGCCTGTAAATTCAGCGCGGTGTCGACGAGCGTCTCGCCCTTGACGACGCTCGAAGTCGAGGCCGAAATGTTGATGGCGTCCGCGGACAGGCGCTTCGCCGCGATCTCGAAACTCGTGCGTGTGCGCGTGGAAGCCTCGAAGAAGAGATTGATTACTGTCTTTCCGCGCAGCGTCGGGACTTTTTTGATCTGTCGCCGGTTTACGTCGCGGAAAGTTTCGGCGGTGTCGAGGATGAAATTGATCTCCTCAGGCGAGAGGTCGGCGATTCCAAGAAGGTCTTTACGTTTTAATGGCATTCTTACAATTGCGGATTGCGGATTGCGGATTGCGGATTGCGGAACTCTAAAATTGCGATGCCGCCTTTAAAGTCAAAATAGAAAATCCGCAATCCGCAA
>DASUFM010000012.1:0-4393 GCA_036274535.1 Blastocatellia bacterium | reverse complement strand
CTCGACATAGATGCGTTAGAGCGAAGCCTCAAAGAGATCATTCGTCGTCACTGGGCTTTGCGCACGGTCTTTACCGAAAAGGACGGACAACCTGCGCAGGTGGTCAAAGAGTCCACCCCCTTTGCCATATCGGTAATCGATTTAAGCCACATGGCGAAATCCGAGCAAGACTCTCCTGTGTTGAGCCTGACGCTTGAAGAAGCGCATCGACCGTTCGATCTGAAGCTTGGGCCTCTCATGCGCGCCATCCTGCTGCGTCTTGGCCAGGAAGAACATGCGGCGCTTTTCACGATGCATCACATCATCTCGGACGGTTGGTCCATGAATATGCTGGTGCATGAGGTGGTGGAGCTTTACGATGCTTTCTCTCGGGGCGAGAAGTCGCCGTTGCCGGAACTGCCGGCGCAATATATAGATTATGCCGTCTGGCAGCGTGATTGGTTGAGAGGCGCCGCGCTGGAAAAGAAGCTCGGCTACTGGAAAGAACAGCTTAGAGATTTGCCCACAGTTCTGGCTCTACCGACAGACAGGCCAAGGCTGGCGACACAGCGGTTTAGGGGCGCATCCAGGGGGGTCAGTCTCTCACAGACCCAGGTCGATGCGCTGATCGGTTTGAGTCGTCGCGAACAGACGACGCTCTTCATGACGCTGCTTGCGGCGTTCAAAGCATTGCTCTATCGCTGCGCCGCGCTGACGGACATACCGATTGGAACTCCAGTGGCGGGGCGCAACCACATCAAGCTCGAAAACCTGATCGGCTTCTTTGTTAACACGCTGACGCTGCGCACGCGTTTCGACGGCGGGATAAATTTCTGCGAGCTTTTGCGGAGAGTGCGTGAAACATCGCTGGGCGCGTACGCGCATCAGGATGTGCCGTTCGAGATGCTGGTCGAAGAGTTACAGCCAGTGCGGAGCCTCAGTTATACCCCGCTTTTCCAGGCGATGTTCACCTTTCAGCTGGAGGCGATCGCCGCAAATATATATTCGCTGCCGGGCGGCTTGCGTGTTGGTCCACTGGTTGATGGTGAGAGTGATGGCGCTTCTGGCGCCGATGGCCAAGGCATCGTGAAGTTTGATCTGACCTTGTCGCTTGTCGATATGGGACAGGGATATATCGGCTCATTTTCCTACGACGCGGACCTTTTTGATTCGATCACCATCGAGCGAATGGCTTCAAACTTTGTGACTCTGGTCGATAACCTGTTGGCTGATCCGGATCGCCCGCTCGCGCATGTATCGCTTTGGCGGCAGGAGGAGTGGCTACAGTTGTTGACCGAAGCGTCAGCGGGAGCCATTCGGATCCCGCTGGATGAGTCGCTCGCGGCGCGATTCAAGGCGCAAGCCGCCGCCACGCCTGATGCGGCAGCGATAATCGATACTGGACGGTCCATTTCTTACCGGGATCTGCATAAACGTTCCAACCAGTTGGCCATATATCTATGTGAGCTGGGCGTGGGTCCTGAGGACAAGGTGGCTGTAATGCTTGTGTCATCCGCGGAATCCGCGATCGCATTGCTGGCCGCGCATAAAGCAGGCGGCGCGTATGTCCCGCTGGCCCCGCAATCTTCGCCTGAAAGTGTGCGGCAAGTGATGGCCTATGCCGGAGCAAAAGTCCTCTTAACGCGGCAAGACCTGGTTCCGGACGGCGCTGCCGGCGATGTTCGGGTTGTGCGTCTCGATGTGGAATGGCCGCGGATTGCTCAGTTTGACGAGCATGATCTGAATGTCCAGTCCAACGCCGTCAGTCTGGCGACGTTGATCAATGCTGAAACGGGCGCTGGCGCCTTGTGTGGAGTAATGCTCACGCACGAATCTCTATTGAGTGAAGCGCTGGCCATCGGCAAACAGTGCGGATTGAGCGAGGTCGATCGGGTCTTTTGTCCATACTCGTTTGGCGGGGGCGCGGCGGCGGAGATTTATGCGGCTTTGTTGTGTGGCGCGACATGGGTTAATGGGGCGCCTGCGGGGCCGGGCTCGCCGACCGATCTTTTTGAAATTTGCGTTCGGACGCGAACGAGCGTCTTGATGTTGCCGGCCGGCCGCTGGGAACAGTTGACGATGTCCTCTTCTGTAAATGCGCCTGCGGCGCCCGAAGGGTTGCGGCTGATTGTGGTGAAGGGGCGCAAGGTCTTAAAGAAACATCTGGCCGCGTGGCATGGTTGGAATAATGGGGCCGGCGCCAATGGAGCCCGGGCGGGGATCAGAGTTGCGAGCCAATACCAGCCGGCTGAGGCTATGCCCGGCGCCGCCTGGTGGGAACCGGTCCCACTGGCTGACGGCCGGGCTTACTCTTTCCAAACCGCGCGACCGACCATTCCACTAGGACAGGCCATGCCGCACGCGCGAATTTTTGTGCTGGATCGAAATATGAATCCGGCGCCAGTGGGAGTTGTGGGAGAACTCTATCTGGGCGGAGGCGTTGTCGCGCGCGGTTATCACCAGCGTCCGGACCTGACGGCAACGCGCTATGTTCCGGCGCCTTTTGAGATGGAGCCCGGAGCGCGTTTGTACAGGACCGGCGACCTCGGCAGGTATCTGCCAGACGGCAGTCTGGAACTTGTCGGACACGTTGATGGGCGAATGGCGCTCAATGGCCTCAGTTTCCGTTTGGACGAGATTGAATCGGCGTTGCTCGAACATGATCGGGTTCAACAGGCGCTGGTGAAAAGAACCCGGGCCGAGGGGATCGATGATTTGGTCGCTTATATTGTCGGACCTTCGGAGGCGGAAGTCAGAAGTTTTGCGCAGCGGCGACTACCCGATTATATGAGGCCACGATCGCTGGTTGTGGTGGCGTCGTTGCCGTTGACGGTTGATGGCAGGGTGGATCGATCGGCGCTGCCAGTCCCCGATCGCGAAGTGGAAGGCGCAGCGGGACAGTCCACCGCATTGAAGGAGAAAGAGAAGCGCGTCGCCATAAAACGCGCGGAACTTGCCGCACGGCGATCGCGGCTTTCCGCGGATCAACAGACAGCCTTGAACCAGAGATTACAGCGGGCCAGAGAGAAGCCATCCGCGTCGGAGGCTATCCCGAAACGCGATCTACAGGGACCGGCGCCTTTATCCTTCGCTCAAAGACGACTATGGATTCTGGATCAATTGGATTCCGGCAGTCCGCTTTACAATATGCCGTTTGCCTTGAGGCTCGCGGGCCAGATCGATTCCGGAACGCTGGAAAGGTGCATGGGCGAGATCCTGCGCCGTCATGAGGCGTTGCGAACGGTCTTCCAGATCATGGACGGAGAGCCGGTCCAGATCGTTCAGCCCGCCGCGCCGTTCACCCTGCCTGTCATCGATCTGACGGATATGGATGAGGCGGCGCGCGAAGCCGAAGCGCAACGGCTGATCCGTGAAGAGGCGCAACGCCCATTCGACCTGAGTCGTGGCCCGTTACTAAGAGCCGTCCTGCTCAAACTCGGCGCAGAGGACCACGTCGCCCTGCTGAACATGCACCACATTATCTCGGACGGTTGGTCAATGGACGTTCTGACATTTGAAATGACGGCGCTCTATGACGCTTTCGCTCACGACAAACCATCGCCGCTGTCGGAACTGCCGATCCAATACGCGGACTTTGCAATTTGGCAGCGCCAATGGTTTCAAGATGAAAAGCTACAGGCGGAACTGAATTACTGGCGAAAGCGGCTTGAGGGGGCGCCGCCGGTCCTGGACTTGCCAACCGACAAGCCCAGGACAACCGGGATGGGGCATCGGGGGGCGGTTCATCCGATAAACTTCAGCCGACAGCTTTCCGACGCCTTACAGTCGCTGGCCATAAAAGAAGACCTGACCTTGTTCATGCTCCTGCTGGCGGGCTTCAACGTCCTGCTATATCGATACACTGGGCAGCGAGACATACTGGTCGGAAGTCTGATAGCCGGACGCCTTCGCGCTGAAACTGAGAAACTGATCGGCTTTTTCGTCAATACGCTGGTATTGCGCACACAGATAAGCGGTAAGATGAAGGCGCGAGAATTATTGCGGCAGATCAGGGAAACCTGTCTGGAAGCATACGCGCATCAGCAAATGCCGTTTGAGACGCTGGTCGAACAACTGCAGCCCGACCGGAGTACGAACCGGACGCCGTTGTTCCAAGTGATGCTGACGTTGCAGAACACGCCGGGTGGCGGAGGCGGTCAGGGGCAGATGATGAGGTTTGGGGGCGCCCCTGGCGCCCCGAGCGTGAGCGTGCTGGAGTCGGGAAGCGGAACGGCGAAGTTTGAACTGACGTTGGGCCTGGCCGAAACCGAAAGCGGGCTACAGGGAGGCATAGAATATCGTACAGACCTGTTTGAAGCGACGACAATCGAAAGAATGGCTGTCGGCCTGGAGCGAATGCTGACAGCGCTGGCCGGCGGCGAGGAACAACCGCTCGGTCACTGGCCTTTGTTGA
>DASUFM010000011.1:0-3658 GCA_036274535.1 Blastocatellia bacterium | reverse complement strand
GTACCGCGAGCGATAGCGAGCGGCTTGCGCCAAAAGGCCGCTCGCTACCACTCGGGGTACCGATAAACTCGCTTATGCTTATCGTCAATCGCCGCGACGCGAAAGTCATCCGCCCCCCGCACGGCTCCGAGATTCGACCGTTGATTGATCGCACGACGTCGCCTGTCAATCAATGCAGCCTGGCCGAGGAGATCCTGCCGCCGGGCGCGACCGTCGCGCCGCATCATCACGAGGTGATCGAAGAAATTTATTACATCCTCGAAGGCGTGGGCGTGATGAAGATAGACGACGACGAGAGCGAGGTTCGCGAAGGCGATGCTATCTATATTCCGCGTTTCGCGCGCCACACGCTGACCAATACGGGCGACGGGCCGATGAAGATTCTTCTGATATGCGGCCCGGCGTTTTTTTATGAGGACCATCGAAGCAAGTGACCAAAGAGAATGAACCGCTCGACATCATCGTCATCGGCGGCGGGCCCACCGGCCTGGCCTGCGCGATAGAGGCTCAGCGGGCCGGGTTCAGTTGCCTGACGCTGGAAAAAGGCTGCGTCGTCAATTCGCTCTACAATTACCCGACGCAACTGGTTTTCTTCACCACGCCGGAATTGCTCGAAATCGGCGATCTGCCATTCGTCTGCGAGCGCGAAAAACCGGTCCGCATAGAGGCGCTGAAATATTACCGCCGCGTAGTCGATACTTACAGGTTGCGAGTCAACCAGTATGAGAAGGTGACGCGGGTGTCCGGCTCGAACGGGGATTTCACGGTCGAAACAGAGTCGACCCTGACCGGCGAAAAGCGGTCCTATCGTTCACGCAAGATCATCGTCGCCATCGGTTATTTCGATTACTCCAATCCTCTGAACATCCCTGGTGAAGACCTGCCGAAGGTCTCGCACTATTACAAAGACGCGCATCCGTTTTACGACCGCGACGTGGCGGTCATCGGCGGCGCCAACTCGGCGGCCATCGCCGCGCTCGATCTGCATCGGCATGGCGCGCGGGTGACGATGATTCATCGGGGCGATCAGCTACGCCGCTCCATCAAATACTGGATATTGCCGGACATCGAAAACCGCATCGCCAACGGCGAGGTCAAAGCGCTTTTCCAAACCGTCGTTACCGAAATCAAATCCTCCACGATCCGCATCCGCGACCTGGCCGCTGGCGAAGAATTGGAACTGCCGAATGATTTCGTCTTCGCGCTTACCGGCTATCACACGGACAACGATTTCCTGCGCTCGATGGGCATCGAAATCGATCTCGAAACAATGAAGCCGTCTTTCAACCACGAGACGATGGAATCGAATGTGTCGGGGATTTATCTGGCGGGAGTCGTGACCGCCGGCAAGGACACCGGAAAGATTTTCATCGAAAATGGGCGGTTTCACGGCGGGCAGATTATTAATGCCATATTGGAACAATCTCTTAAGAAAATAGCCACGTAGTAGATCATGCGAACTTTAAGTCGCTGACCGTGGATTTTAGCTCATCCTTTCCCCGCCCCCGGACAAATGCCCGTAATCAGCCGATGTGTTAAGATAACGGTCTCATTTTTACATCAATTTGGGGGCTTATGATCAACAACGACCGATTAATTCGCGCCTGCCGCCGCCAGGAGGTGGACCGCGCGCCGGTTTGGATGATGCGCCAGGCGGGTCGCTATATGCCGGAATATCGCGCCCTGCGCGCAAAATATGACTTCATGACGATGTGCAAGACTCCGGAGGTCGCCGCCGAAGTCTCGCTGCAGCCTTATGAAATTCTGGGCGTCGACGCGGTGATCATGTTTTCCGACATCCTGGTCCCGGTGGAGGCGATGGGGATGAAAGTCGACATTATCGAGAGCAAAGGCCCCATTCTCGAAAACCCGATCCGCACAGAGGCGCAGGTCGAAAAACTGATCGTCCCCGATCCGGTCGAGACGATGCCGTTCGTGATGGAAACGATCCGGCTGCTGCGAAAACGCCTTGAACATGAGGCGCCGCTGATCGGATTCGCCGGAGCGCCTTTCACGCTGGCGTCATATATGGTCGAAGGAGGCGGGACGCGCAATTACGCCGAGATCAAACGGATGATGTACCGCGAGCCGATGACGATCCACAGACTACTCGACAAGCTGGCCGACACGATCATCCTGTACATCAACGCGCAGATCGAGGCCGGGGCGCAGATCGTCCAACTATTTGACACCTGGGCGGGCGAGCTTTCAGCCGCCGACTACGAGGAGTTCGCGCTGCCTTATGAACGGAAGGTCTTTGAACGCATTCATCGCGGCCCTTCCGGGCTGAGCGTGCCCGCAATTCTTTACGTCAACGGCTGCAGCCACATTCTGGAAAAGATGGCCGAATCGGGCGCGAACGTCCTGAGCGTCGATTGGCGCATTGATCTGGCCGAAGCCAGGCGCAGAACCGGCGACAGGCTCGCGCTGCAAGGCAACCTGGACCCCTGCGAATTGCTGGGGACGCCTGAATCGATCGCCGAATCGGTCAAGGAGATTTTGAAGAAAGGCGGCGGCCTTGGACACATCATGAACCTGGGACATGGCATTCTGCCGATGGTCCCGGTGGAAAACGCGAGGACTTTTATCGAAGCGGCGAAGGCCGGGATTAAAGAAATCGCCTGACGCCTGGCGAAATAAGTCCTATAGGTCCTAAGTCCTGTTAAAGCAGATTTGAACTATGGCATTCTCTAAAATTACTGAATACGACGGAATCAACGAATACAAACTAGACTCGAATGGCCTGAAACTGCTGCTGGCGCCGCGCCGCGCCGCGCCGGTGGTCGCGTTTATGGTGCTTTACCGCGTGGGTTCGCGTAACGAGGCCGTCGGCTACACAGGGGCAACGCATCTGCTCGAACACATGCTGTTCAAGGGCACGCCGACTTACAACAGGCAGAAAGGGACGCAGATCGCCTCGGTCCTGCAGCGGCAGGGTGGGGTCTACAACGCCGACACGTGGTTCGACCGTACGCGCTATTACGAGATGCTGCCTTCGGATCAACTCGAGCTGGCCGTTCACCTCGAAGCCGACCGCATGCGCAATTCGTTCATCGCGGACGAAGATCGCCAGTCAGAGATGACCGTCGTCCGCAACGAACTGGAACGCGGAGAGAACGAGCCGTCGAATATCCTGCACGAGCGGATCTGGGCCGCCGCCTTCCGCGAACATCCCTATCATCACCCGACCATCGGCTGGCGCTCGGACGTGGAGGGCGTGGCGACGTCGCGGTTGAAGGAGTTCTACGACACTTTCTATCACCCGAACAACGCCACGGCCATCATCGTCGGGGATTTCGACGAGCAGGCGACGCTCGATCTGATAAGCAGGCATTTCGGCCAGATTCAGCCGTCACCATCGCCGATCCCGCCGATGTACACGGTCGAGCCTCCACAGGAGGGCGAAATTCGTTTCACGCTGCGCCGCGCAGGCCAGCTCGGATTGATAAACGCAGGCTGGCACATTCCCGAGGCCACGCACCCCGACACCGCCGCGTTGACCGTGCTCGACACCCTGTTGTCGTCCGGCATCACTTCGCGACTTTACCAGGCCCTGGTCGAGACGGAGATGGCCGTGGACGTGGGCGCGCAAGCCTTTCAATTCGTCGATCCGGGATTGTTCATGCTTCACATCACGCTGCGTCCGGGCGTGACGCAT
>DASUFM010000010.1:0-15316 GCA_036274535.1 Blastocatellia bacterium | reverse complement strand
TCCTTGCGGGCGATAAGTGAAAATCGTATCGAGCGAAAGCAGGCTGGAACCAGGCTCTCTGGCCGCTTGCTGCGCGAAGATCGGCGCGGCGATCAGCAGCGCGAACAGAATTATTGGAATCCGTCGAATTCGATTCATAATTTCTTCTTCTTTCGTGTCAATAGCCCATTCTGTCGTCAAGCGCTTTACCAATTTGGTGAAGCCCAATCGTTGTACAATTTTCGACCGCCCAATATAGATCTCCGACCATCGCTCGCGCAGCCTTTTGATCAAACTCTAGTGATAATTCAGGTGTTAGGCTTTCTATCTCGTTACTGATTGCAAGTAGCGAGGAAGACAGCGCGTCAAATTTTTCTTTTCTTTCTTTGGGTGTCATCGTTTCAAGATCCTGCTGACGATGTGGCGCGAGTTGTTTACTCGCGCTTTTACAGAGGGAAGAAGCGCGAGTAAACAACTCGCGCCACAATCCCATACACGCATTTGAAACCGATTTGAGGCTCTGAACTCTTCTACATCTTCTCAGGCGTTTCAATGCCGAGCATCGACAGCGCCTGCTCCAGCCTGCGCCGCGCGACATCCGCGACCATCAGCAGCACGGTCTTTCGCTTCGGGTCGGACTCTTTCAGGATGTGGAATCGTTTGTCCTGATAGAACGCGTTGAACTGATCGGCCAGTTGAAACGCGTATTTGGCGACGTGCGTGGGCTCGAATGCGTTCGCGGCCAGTTGCGCCACGTCATCCAAACGCGAAGCGAAATAGATCAGCGACCATAGATAATCGCCCGCCTCGCCGGAAAAATAATTCGCGACGTCTTCGGCGGAAAGTCGATTGAAATCGGCGCGCACGTCATCAGCCGGGCGTCCAAGCTCGGTGAAGATGTTGCTCGCGCGGCGGACGGAGTACTGCAGATAAGGGCCGGTCTCGCCTCTGAACTTCAGAGCTTCTTCGAAATCGAAAGCGATGATCGATGTGCGCGTGTATTTGAGCAGGAAATAGCGCAGCGCGGCGACGGCGATCTGGTTTGCGATCTTTTTCTGCCGATCGATGCTCAGGTCGGGATGGCGCGACTGGACTTCTTTCAGCGCGTCAGCTTCAAGGCGATCGATCAGATCGTCGGCTTTGACGCCGAGCCCTCTGCGCCCCGACATTCCGATTTGCTGGCGCTGAGCGTCGGCTTCTGAAAGTTCCACTCCGAGTTCCTTCGCCGCGGCTGGCGTCAGTGTGACTTTTTCGTAAGCCAGATGGGCGCTGCGAGCGACGCGCTCGTCGTGATCGATCATCATTACGCCCTTTTTGACGTTGGCCTGTGGGTAGGACTGGCCGACGTCAATCACATTTAAAAACGCCGTGCCGTTGCCGAAAGGCGGATGATTGGGCACGGACTGGCTTTCGTCGCCGGTCGTGACCCAGACTTCGCGCCCGTGATGATCGAGGCGCAGCGGCTTGTAATGAAAGTCCAATCCCAGTTTGCCCAGTTTCCACAGGTGATAAGCGATATCCTTGCCCGTGTAGGTCACCGTCCCATTCGACTTGACGATAATTTTATCCGGATCGTAGCCCCCGTCTCCCTGCGCGCTTGTTCCCTCTTCGGCTTTCATCACCCAGCAGCCCTTGTTGCGGCCTTCAGTCTCGAAAACAATCGCGCCGCTGGCTTTGAGTTTTTCAAACGCATGCTTCCAGAAATGCAGATGCAGAATCTCCTCCTCGCGCGCCAGCAGGTCATAACTGATGTCGAGTCGCGCCATGGTGTCCAGATGCAGGTTGACGATCTTCGATGAAATATATTCGGCGGCTTCAGCGGTAGGGTTGCCGCCTTCTTCGAGTTCGTGAAGCGTCTTCACGCGGACATTCAGGCGCGATTTATCTTCCTCATACCATGCGCCGACGCGAGAATATAAATCCCAGCAGTAGTAATCGAAGCTATCTTCTCGTTTGGTGACCGGGCGCTCGGCGATCGCCTTGATTTCTGCGAACGATTTGTTTTCGAGGTGGAGAAACCCCACGACCACGTCGGCCACCTGTACGCCGGTGTTGTCGATATAGTTATGGACTTCGACATTTTCACCTGTTGCGCGCAGGATGCGGACCGTCGTGTCGCCGAGCACCGCGTTGCGCACGTGGCCGATGTGAGCGGCCTTGTTCGGATTGATCGAAGTGTGCTCGACGATCAGCTTGCCGGGGCGAGAGCCCTGACCAGGAAGTTTAGAGACTTTGAGCGGTATGTCGTTTACCTGCCCTGCGAAAATTTGCGCGCGATCGAGAAAGACGTTCAGGTAACCCGCGCCTGCGACATCGACTCGCGCGACGCCGGGCATCGTGGTCAAACCTTCGGCCAGCTTAGCCGCAAGTTCGCGGGGATTCTTTTTCTCGCCGGTCGCGGCCTTGATGCGCTTGGCCAGATCGAAGGCAATCGGAAAAGCCAGGTCGCCGAGTTCGGTTCTTGGAGGGATCTCCGAGGCTATATCGCCCGGATCGATGTTGAAATTGTCGCGCGCAAGCGCGATCAGGCGTTGTTTGATCTCAGCGGTGAGCGATGAAGACATTGGTGATTACTTCCTTTTCATACGTCGAGTGCTTGAAAAACCGGCGCGCGGCGTGATATACACTCGCTTGGTTCTTTAAACACATCAGGCGCGTTGGTGTAACTGGTTAACACGCCGCCCTCTCAAGGCGGAGAGCACGGGTTCGAGTCCCGTACGCGCTATCAGCAATAATAAACTGCAAATTTTGAGGGCGGCTGCCAGAAGCCGCCCTTTTCATTTAAAGGTGTGATATTCCGTCGTGAAGGGCTGTTTTTGCAAGTCTGGCGTTTATAAGCTCAGCGCCTCTTTCACCAACTGCGCCTGCTCCAGTTGATGAATTGCGTACGACCCAGTCGCAGGGCTTGCGCTCCGCGCGCGTCCGACGTAGCGCACTTTCATTCGCCCTTCAGCCAGAGCTTCCAGGCGCGGCCGCATGAAGTTCCATCCGCCCATGTTTTGCGGTTCTTCCTGCGCCCAGATGATCTCTCCGGCCTTTGTGTAGGCGTTCAGCCACTGCTGCAACAACGTTCGCGGGAACGGGGAGAACTGTTCGAGCCGCAAAATAGCGACGCGGCCATTGCCGCCCTTCTCATGTTCCGCAGTCAGGTCGTAATAGACCTTGCCGCTGCACACGATCACTCGCGCGACGTCGCCCGGGGGCGCCGTGTCGCCTATGATCGGATAGAAACCGCCATGCGTTAGGTGATCGAGCGAGGATGAGGCCTGCGGCAATCTGAGCAGGCTCTTAGGCGTCATTACGAACAAGGGTTTGCGACGCGCCTGCTTCGCCTGGCGGCGCAGCAGGTGGAAGTACTGCGCGGGAGTTGTCGGGTAGCAAACCTGGATGTTGTCTTCGGCGTAGAGTTGCAGAAACCTTTCGAGGCGGGCGCTGGAATGTTCAGGCCCCTGGCCTTCGTAACCGTGCGGGAGCAACGACGTCAAACCCGAGGTTTGTTGCCATTTGTCCTCGCTGGGAGCGATGAACTGGTCGATGATGACCTGCGCGCCGTTGGCAAAGTCGCCGAACTGCGCCTCCCACATAGTCAATCCGTCGCGCGCGATGACCGAGTAGCCGTATTCGAATCCGAGTACGGCCGCTTCGGACAGCGAACTGTCGAAGATCTCGAAACGCGCGCCGTCATGGCTGAGTTCCGCCAGCGGAACCCAGGGCTCTCCGGTTCGCGTGTCGTACATTACGGCGTGGCGCTGGCTGAACGTGCCGCGGCCGCTGTCCTGTCCGGACAAACGCACCGACGTTCCTTCCATCACCAGCGAGCCGAACGCCAGGCCTTCGGCGAAGGCCCAATCAACCGGAATTTCGCCGGACCCCATCTTTGCCCGGCGCGACATCTGACCCACCATCTTCGGATTCAGATTGAACCCCTGTGGGACCACGCTCATGACGCGCGAAATCTCGTCCAGCGTCTCTCGCGACACGCCGGTTTCGATGATCTTCGATCCGTCGGCTTCGGGCTTCGGTTCGGGCAGCTTCGTGACCGCTTTCTGGCGCGCGACTATCTCCCTGGCGCCGAGCATCGCGTTCTCGTAACGCCGCCAGAGCATCTCGATCATCTGGTTGACTTCTTCCTGGTTGACGACGCCCTCGCGGATGAGCTGGCGCGTGTAAAGCTCGCGCACGCCGGGATGCTCGCGGACCCGCTGGTACATGAGAGGTTGCGTGTAGCTCGGTTCGTCGGCTTCGTTGTGGCCATGACGGCGGAAGCCGATCAGGTCGATCACCACGTCCTTGTGGAACTTCGTTCTGAAGTCGAGCGCGATCTGCAGCACGCGCCAGGCCGCTTCGGTGTCGTCGGCGTTGACGTGGAAGATGGGCAGTTGCGTCATCTTCGCGATGTCCGTCGAATAGATCGATGAGCGCCCCGCAGCCGGCGAGGTGGTGAATCCGATCTGGTTGTTGATGATGAAATGGACCGTACCGCCGGTGCGATAGCCTTTCAGGTCGGCCAGATTCAGCGTCTCGGTCACGACGCCCTGGCCGGCGAAGGCCGCGTCTCCGTGGATCAGCACGGGCAACACGCGGTTGCGCGCTTCTTCTTTGCCGACCTGCAGCGCGTCCTGTTTGGCGCGGACCATTCCCTCGACGACCGGGTCCACGAATTCCAGGTGGCTGGGGTTCGGCGAAAGCGTCAGTTGGACTTCGCCCGCGCCGGTTTCGCGCCTGGCCATCGCCCCCTGGTGATATTTCACGTCGCCTTCGTCGGCGGGGAAACTCGGATGCACCGTGCCTTCGAAGGAAGTGAAGATGCGCTCGCTGAAATTTCCGAGGACGTTGGCCAGCACAGTCAGGCGCCCGCGGTGCGCCATCCCCAGCACCACTTCTTCGACGCCGCGTTCGGCGGCCCCCTGAATCAATTGATCGAGAATCGGGATGATCGACTCGCCGCCTTCGACCGAGAACCGCTTCTGGCCGAGGTATTTCGTGTGCAGGAATTTCTCGAACTGTTCGGCCGCGATCAGTTTTTGAAGCAGCTGTTTTTTGACTTCGGCCGGAATCGGTTCCGGGTCGCGTTCGATGCGGTCGCGTATCCACTGCTTCTGCTCTTTGCTCTGAATGTGGCGGCTCTCGATTCCGACCTTGCCGCAATAGTATTTGATGAGCATCGACCAGATCTCGCGGAGCGTCGCTTCATCCCTGCCGCCGAGGCCGTTCGTGAAGAATTTGCGATCGAGATCCCAGATCGTAAGGCCGTAAGTCTCGACTTCGAGTTCCGGGTGCTCATGAATCGGAACCATGTTGAGAGGATCAATGTCCGCGATCAGATGTCCGCGCACGCGATAGGCGTTGATGAATTCGAAGATGCGGGACTGTTTTTTGATCTCCTGCTGTTCGCGGTCGACTCCGGACAGGAAAGGATTCACGTCCACGGACCAGCGCAGCGGCTTATACGTGATGCCGATGTCGGCGAAAATTTTGTCGTAAAAATCATGCCGGCCGAGCAGCAGTTCGTGGATGTACGCGAGGAAGAGCCCCGATTCCGCGCCCTGTATGATGCGATGGTCGTAAGTGCTGGTGATCGTGAAGACCTTGCTGATGCCGAGCTGCGACAAGGCATCTTCGGTCATCGCGGCGTATTCCGGCGGATATTCGATCGCGCCGGTCGCGATGATCGCGCCCTGGCCGGCCATCAGACGCGGAGTGGACGCCGCCGTTCCGATCGTGCCCGGATTGGTGAGCGAAATGGTCGTGCCCTGAAAATCGACGACCTGCAATTTGCCGTCGCGCGCGCGTTTGACCACGTCCTGATAGGCTTCGACGAACCGCCTGAAACTCATGCGGTTCGCGGCCTTGATATTCGGGACCAGCAGGCTGCGCGTCCCGTCTTTCTTCTGCACGTCGACGGCCACGCCCAGGTTGACGTCCGGACGGCGCACGCGATGGGCCGCGCCGTCAATTTCTTCGTAGCCGTCGTTCATCTGCGGGTATTTTTCGAGCGCCTTGATCATCGCCCACGCGATGAAATGCGTGTAAGAAGTCTTGCCTCCGCCCTGCGCTTCGAGATGGCGATTGACCCAGCGGCGATTTTCGTCCAGCACTTTGATTTGAATCTGGCGCGCCGATGTCGCCGTCGGAACGGCGAGGCTCGATTCCATGTTCTCGACGATTTTCAGGGCGGGGCCGCGAATCTGGATTCGCTCGCCGGCGGTCGCTTCAGCGGCTCCAGCGGCGTGGGGCGCGGGTCTAGGGGCCACCGCGGGGGCGGCGGCTCCCGCTGCGGGCGCGGCGGCGACTGCCTGTTCCGCCGCGGCGCCGGGAAGTGATTCAACTTTAACTGATTTCCGGCCGCCCAGGAGCGATTCGAAATACTCGCCCCATTCCTCGTCTACCGATTTCGGGTTGTGTTGGAATTGCCTGAGCAGGTCTTCAACGTAAGTAGCGTTCGCGCCGAAGTCGTCGGCGATTCGGCTGGCGATCTCTTTGTTATCTCGCATAATTGGCGCCATCTGCTTCTCTATTTCGTTGGTTTCGGCTGATTTCGTCATGGGGCTTTCACCGTGGTCTGATAATCGAATCAATCCAGAAGAATAATCCTACAATAACTCCTCGAATTTGGCACATCCGCCTCGAAACAAAGAACGCCTCGATAGAACGCGGATGACGCGGATAACGCGGATTGACGCCGAACTTTTGGGTCTTATCCGCGTCATCCGCGTTGTATCAGGGATTGACCGGCGCGGGGCTTGCGTTTAGAGTTTAGCCCTCTTCCGACGATGTAAGCTGAACTATGAACGATGATTAAAAGAAAACCGCTACAAAGGTTCCTCACGTCTCGTTCATCCGTCGTCTGTCATTCAGCGTTCAGCCTCTCATCGTTCGAAATCACTTCCACACAACCTGGAGGCACTGAATGGCAAATTTGTTTGTCAGAAAGTCTATCGAGACTTTGAAAGCCGAAGCTGCAGGTGGCGGCGAGCATGGTTTGAAACGCACGTTGTCAGCCTTGAACCTGACGACGCTCGGCATCGGAGCGATCATCGGCGCGGGGATCTTCTCGTTGACCGGGAGCGCGGCTGCGTCCAACGGCGGTCCCGCGATCGCCCTCTCATTCGTGCTGGGCGGCATCGCCTGCGCGTTCGCAGGGCTTTGCTACGCCGAGATGGCCTCGACCGTGCCGATTGCCGGCAGCGCATACACATATTCCTACGCGACTATGGGCGAGTTCATCGCCTGGATCATCGGCTGGGATTTGATCCTCGAATATGCGCTCGGCGCAGTCACTGTTTCGATCAGTTGGTCTGGGTACGTAGTCAGTTTTATAGAGAAGAATCTGGGGATTTCACTCCCGGCGGCCTACACCACCGCGCCCTACGCCTTCAAGCCCGGAGAGGGTTGGTCCGCCACTGGAGCGGTGCTCAACCTTCCGGCGATGCTGATCGTCTTTTTAGTTACGGCGCTGCTTGTGATCGGTATAGAGGAATCGGCTCGTGTCAACGCTGTTATCGTGATCCTTAAGGTCGCTATCGTGATCACTTTCATCGTGGCGGGCATCGGCTTCGTCGCAACCTCGAATTGGATGACGCCCGCCAACCCGACCGGGGCTTTCATTCCGCCCAATACGGGTGAATTCGGCCTGTTTGGTTGGAGCGGCATTTTGCGCGGCGCCGGCGTGGTTTTCTTCGCCTACATCGGTTTCGATGCGGTGTCGACCGCGGCTCAAGAGGCCAGGAACCCGCAGCGTGACATGCCGAAGGGCATCCTCGGCTCGCTCGTCATTTGTACGATACTCTACGTCCTCGTCGCCTTTGTTCTGACCGGCATTGTGCCTTATGACAAGCTCGCCGTGCCAGACCCCATCGCCGTCGGCATTGACGCGCTCGGCCTGAAATGGCTTTCACCTCTGGTCAAACTCGGCGCGATCGCCGGCCTGAGTTCGGTTATTCTGGTCATGCTGCTCGGCCAGACGCGTATCTTCTTCACAATGTCCAAAGACGGCCTGTTGCCTGACGCGGTCGCCAAGGTTCATCCGCGGTTCCGCACGCCTTACATCACGACGCTCATCACCGGAGTGGTCGTCATGATCGCGGCGGGATTGCTGCCAATTGGTTTGGTAGGCGAACTCGTCAGCATCGGCACGCTCTTCGCCTTCGCTATCGTGTGCGCCGGCGTACTTGTCTTGAGGATCACACAGCCCAACATCGAGCGTCCTTTCAAAACGCCGGCAGTTTATTTTGTCTCGCTAGCTGGCGTGGCCTTCTCGATTTTCCTGATGACCGGCCTGCCATGGGATACATGGAAACGGCTGTTCGTCTGGATGGCGCTCGGCCTAGTTATCTATTTCTTTTACGGGATTCGTCACAGTCGTATCTCGCGAGGAAAGCAGGAAGTCCTCGCGGATTAATGCGAGGGATTCAGCGCGAGGGAGAACGGCGGCTCTATGTGGCCGCCGTTTTTCTTAGGGCTTCTCGACTACCACTCGCCAGTGCGATCCCAGGCGAATTCTTTCAATTTCGCCAGCGTCTCCGGCGACAGTTTGCGGCCGTCCGAGTATGAAATATTGGCCGCGACATTTTTGGTCGATCGCATTCCCGGAATCACCGCGCTGACGGCGTCGTGGCTGAGCGTGAAGCGCAGAGCCAGCTCGGCCAGGCTTTCGGCTTCGTCTCCCAGCAATAATTTCAAGCGTTCGACGCGTTCGAAGACTTTCTGTTTGCGGTCGCCGCGGAAAAAGAACGTCCGCCAGTCGGTTTCGGGCCAGACGCTGTCGGGACGGACCGCGCCGGTCAATCCGCTTTCGTCGAAAGGCACGCGCGCGATGACGCCGATGTTAAGCTCCCGGCAGACGGGATATAGTTCGTCCTCCGGCGCCTGCTCGAAGATGTTGTAGATCACCTGCACGGCGTCAATGTGGCCCTGTCGCAGCGCCTCGATCGCGTTCCAGGGCTGATAATCGTTGAGCGAGAGGCCGAAATAGCGAATCTTACCCTGCTCGCGCAGCTTAGACAGAGCGTCGATCCATTCGCTTTCCCCTGTCCAACTGTCGTTCCAGACATGCAGTTGCTGCAGGTCTATGGTCTCGACGCCGAGGTTGCGCAGGCTCTGCTCCGTGCATTCGATAATATAGTCGTAAGTGAACACTTCCCTGAGCGGAACGTCTCGCGCGGGCCATTCACGGTTTTTCGGCGGGACTTTCGAGGCGATGTAGATTCGTTCCTTGCGCGAGCGCGCGACTTCGCCGACCAGCCGTTCGCTGTGGCCTTCGCCGTAAGCCAGCGCGGTGTCGATGAAGTTCACGCCCTGATCGATCGCCAGGTTCAAAGCGCGGCGCGCTTCGTCGTCATCGCCGCCGGTCCATTGAGCGCCGCCGATGCCCCACGCGCCGTAACCGATTTCAGAAACTTCGATTCCTGTTCTTCCAAGAGTACGGTATTTCATAACAGCTCCTTTGATGTTATCAATTGCGGCGCGATTTATTCATCATGACCTTTGGGTTGTCAAGAATAAGACAGATAGGACAGATGAGACAGATAGGACATATAGGGACAAATAGGATAGATAACTCCTATTTGTCCTATCCGCCTCATCTGTCCTATAGGAGATATCAGATTGCATATCCAGGATTTATTGAAACTCGCCGGCGTCGCCATTGTCGTCATCGGCCTTGCGCTGCGATTGCGCCCTACGCTGGTCGTCGTCGTGGCGGCCCTGGTGACCGGGCTGGTGGCGGGATTGCCGCTCTTCTCGCACGAAGGATTCTTTCAGCATCTGCCTTATCTTACGAAGCCCGGACAGGCGGGCGTAATCAACACGCTGGGCAAGGCGTTCGCTGATAACCGATTGATGACGTTGTTTATCATCACGCTCCCGGCGATAGGGCTGGCCGAGCGGTATGGATTGCAGGAGCGGTCAGCCGACCTGATCCGCAGGATTCGCGCGGCGACCGTGGGGCGGCTGCTGATCGTCTATCAACTCTTCCGCGCGCTGCACGGATTGATGGGCATCCGCATATACGGCCATCCGTCGTTCGTGCGGCCGTTGATCTTTCCGATGTCGGCCGGAGCCGCGCCGTCCTCCGATACTGATTCAAGCGATAAGATCAAAGCGGCGAACGCGGCGGCGGAGAATTACGGCTTTTTTTACCCTCAGAATCTCAATCCGGCGCAGGCGGGCGTATTGCTGGTTTACGGCGTGATGCAGGGGATCGGGGTAACTGTCGGCGTTGGAGATCTGGTGTGGTATTCGATACCGGTTGTCGCCGGGTCAATCGTCATTGCGGTTATCCAGTTCCTGTGGCTTGATCGAACTCTGCGCAGGATGGCGGAGGCGAAGCGATGACAAACTTTTCTCTCTTCAGCCTGGAAGCCGTCTATGTGTTAACAGGCGTCGCGCTGTCGATCTTCGCATTGATCACTTTCGCCGACCGCACGAACCCGCGACGCGTGGGCAGCGGGCTCTTCTGGTTGACGCTCGGAATTATCTTCATGTTTGGCGGCGTGGCCCCGTATTGGTTGACAGGCCTGCTGGTGGTGTTTCTGGTCACGCTCGACGGATTCGGAAAAGTGAGTCGCGGGCGCGCCGAAACTGATCCGGTCAAGCAGGCCGAACATGCGAGCCGGCTCGGAAACCGCATCTTCATCCCTGTGCTGGCCATTCCGGTCTCGATTTTTGTCTTCGCCACGGTCTTTTACCTCATCGGCATGAACACGAATCACGGCGCGCTGGTCGGGGTTGGGGCCGGCGGTCTGGCGGCGATGTTCCTGTGCCTGAAACTCACCCGCGGCGGCGCGCGCGAGCTGATGAATGAAGGGAAACGATTGAACGAAGCCATGGGCGCGGTCAACATCCTGCCGCAATTGCTGGCCTCGCTCGGCCTGATCTTCACCGCCGCCGGAGTCGGCAAGGTCATAGCGCAAGGCATTCAACAGATCATTCCGGCCCACAACCTGTTTCTGCTGGTGGTGGCCAATTGCCTGGGGATGGCCCTCTTTACGAGCGTCGTGGGCAACACCTTCGCGGCCTTTCCGGTGATCGCGAGCGGCGTGCTGGTTCCGCTGATCGTCCAACCATTCGGCGTCAATCCCGCCATGGCTGCGATCATCACCCTGACGGCCGGGTCGAGCGGGACGCTGATGACGCCGATGGCCGCCAATTACAACATCGTACCCGCGGCGCTGCTGGAAATGCGCGATCAATACGGCGTAATCAAATTTCAAATCCCGTACGCGCTTACCTTCTGGTTGTTTCACGTGTTATTGTTGTGGCTGCTGATCAAGATTTCCTGAGATAAATCGAATAGCTTAGAGGTGGATACCAATGAACACGGACCGGCGTCGTATGCGTTCAATCGCTGTTGTCGTCGCTTTCATTTTACTGGCCGCCTGGCCAAATCTGTTGAACAGGGTCGCAGCGACCGCCCTGGCCCCGGAAATCTGGCGTCTTGCGCCGCCCGCGCCGAAGATCCCTGAAAATGACCGCCTGGCCGAATTGCGCGCGCGCCGCGAAGAAGTCATGAAGCGAATGGGCGATCGCGGCGTCATGGTTCTGTTCGCGACCGAACCCCGCGTTTATACTAATGACGTCGATTACCATTACCGGCAGGAAAACAATCTTTATTACCTGACCGGCGTCAATCAGGAAGACGCGGCCCTGGTTCTGATTCCGGGCGCGAAGCGGATGCGCGAGATTCTTTTCATGCCCGCGCGCGACCCGCGCAACGAAACCTGGCACGGACATATGATGAGCGTCGATGAAGCCCGCGCGCGCAGCGGAATCCGGGAGGTGTGGGACAGCAAATCGCTCAACGGATTCCTGGCCTTTCTGGCGCCGCGCGCCGAGCAGGCGATCACCAAACGCGGCGCCGTGTCAAAACCCGACGCGCAATTGGCCGCGCAATGGCAGGACGAATTCCGGCCATTCATCGAAGCGGCGAAATCGGATCAGGCCGAAATTTATCTGCTCGCGCCGTCCACGAATCGCGATCTGCGCGAATACCGGCAGGAATACGAATTAGCCGATGCGATTAAGGCCACGCCTGCCGGATTGAAATACAAACCGGCCGCGCCGATCTTCGCCGCCTTGCGCCAGATCAAATCGCCGTGGGAGCAGAAACTGTTGCAGCACGCCGTGGACATCACATCCGAAGCCTTCCATCGCGTCTTCGCCGCCGCCGCGCCCGGGATGCATGAATATGAAATCCAGGCCGAATATGAATACACGTTCCGCCGCCGCGGCGCCGACAACTGGGGCTATCCCTGCATCGTCGGCGCGGGGGCGAACGCCACTACGCTGCATTACATCACCAATCAGGATAGCCTGGCTGACGGCGATCTGCTGCTGATGGATTGCGCCGCCGAATTCGATCATTACTCGGCCGACATCACGCGCACCATCCCGATCAACGGCAAATTCACCAAAGAACAGGCCGATATTTACAACATCGTGCTCGAAGCTCAGACCGAGGCGATCAAACTCGCCCGCCCCGGGAATTTCCTGTCAGGCGGCGATTCGAAAAACAGCGTCAGCGGACGAGCCACTGAGGTGATCAAGGAAGGATTGCTGCGCCTCGGGCTGATCACGTCGAAAGGCAACAACGAATACGCCAGGTGGTATATGCACGGCGTCGGCCATTGGATCGGAATGAACGTTCACGACGTAGGCGTCCCCGGAAAGGCGCTCGCGCCGGGAATGGCCCTGACGGTCGAACCCGGAATCTACATTCGTCCGGACGCGCTGGATGTTTTGCCGAAAACGCCTGAAAATGAGCGGTTCATCAAAGCCGTCCGTCCCGCGTTCGAGAAATACAAAGGCATCGGCGTCCGCATCGAAGACGACATACTGGTCACTTCGGGCGAGCCGGTAAACATGTCGGGCGCAATCCCGCGCAAGCTGGAAGACGTCGAAGCGGCGATGGCAAGATTGAAAGAAGAGTTGCGTAAATCGGGATGGCCGTCCGTAGCCGGCAAGTGAGGAAAGCGGACGGGCGGAGAAGAAGGCGCCGGATCGTCTGAGGAGCTGTTTATGAAAGCCCTTTTGGTCGCCGTCATCGCTCTTGTCGTATTGCCCGCCGATATCAGTCGGGCGCAAACACGAGTCGTCTCCGACAATTCCTCTTTTTTTCTACGCTTCACCACAAAGGTCGACACAACGGGCCTTTGTACGCCACGCCGTACAAATAATCCCGATAAATCGCGCACGCGCGAGTTCCGTTTTCACTAATCGAGTGATTTTATGTCTATAAGTCTCTATCTGCCGGAAACGCGTTTTGCCGTGGCGAGCATTCCGCTCGAACATTACGGCGAAGTGGTCGCCTGTCTGGGCGAGGTCGAAGACTTCGTTTCACTGACGCGCGACAAGGCGGAGATCACTCTGATCGTCGCCGAAGAGACCTGGCGTGAGCTGGCGCCGCGTTTTCCGGACGCGGTCGCGCAGGAGGGGCGGCGGTTGATCCGGTTCGACACCGTGCTGGACTTCTCGGTAATCGGCTTCATCGCGGAGATCAGCGGGGCGTTGGCCGAGGCCGACATCAGCATCCTGAGCATTTCCACTTATCGCACGGACGCTGTGCTTGTTCACGAATCCAGGTTCGATGACGCGGTAAACGCCATCAAACAAGCCCTGGTAGCTCTCAAATTCACCCACCTTGCGCAACACTGAACATATCTCATATTTCATATTTCCTGGTACTAACGGATTTTGTGGCGCCAAGCAAGTAAAGGTAAATCTCTTGGATCCCATGGTCGCTATCGAAATCGCGGAGCGTTTGGAGTGCGGCGGCTTGGCGCCGCTTTTCGTTAGAGGGAAGCGAACTAAAAGTGGCGATGTGATATTGCCGGTAAACTCTCTGAAATTGAAAGCCGATCTTTGTCGGTAGCGCGTGACCAGATGGACCGCCTTATGTCTTTAGTATGCTTTATCCAAACGAAAAGCGGCGCCAAGCCGCCGCACTCCAAACGCTCCGCGATTCTGGTCATGGCCACAACCACAAAATCCGTTAGCATCAGCGTATTTCATATTTCATATTTCATATTTCATATCAGGTATGGGATATGAAATATGCGCTGACACCCATCGAAGGAAGAATGATGTCAAAAGACAATCCTGATCTCGCACATGATGTTGAGGGCTTGCAGAGCAAGTCGGTATACGCTTCAAAACATCTGAACCGCACTTCGGCGGTCAGCCCGCCGATCTGGCAAACGACCACGTTCGACGCCGAGACGGCGGAAGATTTCGCCGCGGTCGCCGCTGCCACGAAACCGGCGGAGTTTTACACGCGCAATGGCAACCCGAACCATGCCATGGTCGAGGCGACGCTGGTCGCGCTGGAAGGAGGCGAGGCGGCCCAGGTTTTCAGCTCCGGGATGGGCGCGATCTTCGCCGCCATGGGGAGCCTGCTCGAAGCCGGCGATCACGTTGTGGCGCAGCGCAATCATTACGCCGGCGCGACGACGCTGTTGAAAGAGTTTCTGCCGCGATGGGGCGTCGAAATCACTTATGTAGACCAGACCAACAACGATGAATTCGCCGCCGCCGTGCGCCCGAACACGAAACTCATTTACATCGAAACCCCCGTCAACCCGCTGATGCAGATCACCGACCTTCGCTTCATTGTCGAGCTGGCCAATGACCGGGGCGTCGCCACGGTCTGCGACAACACGTTCGCGACGCCGGTCAATCAGCGTCCGCTCGAATTCGGTGTTGACGCGGTCATTCACAGCGCGACCAAATATGTCGGCGGCCATCACGATGTGACGGCGGGAGCGCTTGTCGGATCGAAAGAGTTTGTCGAACGCGTCTGGCGGTTCGCCCTTGTAGCCGGCGCCACGCTCAGCCCCTTCGACGGCTGGCTGCTGCTGCGCGGCTTGCGGACACTGGGACTTCGCGTCGAACGCCACAATCGAAACGCCATGGCGCTGGCCGGGTTCCTGGAACATCATCCGAAAATCGCGCGAGTCTATTACCCGGGCCTCCCGTCGCATCCGCAGTACGAACTGGCGGCGTCGCAGATGAGCGGCTTCACCGGAATGCTGAGCGTAGAGTTGCGCGGAGGCTACTCGGCCGCCGACAAATTCATCTCATCGCTACGCCTCGCCACACGCGCCGCCAGTCTGGGCGGGTTCGAGACACTGGTCGTACATCCCGCTTCTATGTGGAGCCTGCAGCTTTCACGCGAACTGCAGGAGTCCACCGGAATCAATGAAGGGCTGGTCCGAATTTCCGTAGGCCTCGAAGACGAAGTCGATATGCTGCGCGATTTCGATCAAGCCCTGACCGCAGTTTAAGACGGAGAGACGGAGAGACGGAGAGACGGAGAGAAGGATGGAAAGAGAGGCGCTGT
>DASUFM010000009.1:0-4151 GCA_036274535.1 Blastocatellia bacterium | reverse complement strand
TATTCGCGCCGATGCCCAGGCTGAGCGTCAACACGACAACCACCGTGAAGCCGGGATTCCTGCGCAACATTCGCGCGCCAAAACGCAAATCCTGAAACATCTCGTCCTCCAGTCTTCGTGGCTGCAAACACAGCGCGTCCCATAAAGCTCCGGCGCTGCGCCGCAGCAAATCCAGTTTGTTTCGCCAATCGAGTTTGTCCCACTCCGCCAGCAACATTTCGCGCGAGCGCAATTCGGCTTCCCACTCCTCCCGCCAATCGGCGCGCAAACGGCGCGGCACGATCACGCCGATCATGCGGATCAGCCAGAGATGCGGCCTTGAAATGCGCCAATTGTGACGATTGTCGCCATGCATAAGTTCACTGGGCGCGCGATGGCTTCGGCTTGGGCTCTGGTTGCGCCTGCGTCTGCTCCAGTATGCGGTAGCGCCGGACCGCTTCGGCCAGCGCCTCCTTGCCCTCTTTCGTCAATTCATAATATTTGCGCGGCGGGCGCTGCGCCGCTTGCGCGATCGTGTGCTTTTCCCACTTCGATTCGACATAGCCCCCTTCTTCCAGCCGCCTCAGCGCCGGATAAACCGTCCCGCTCGGCAGCCCCGTCACATCCATAATGTCGAACCCATACTGATAGCCGTTGTCCAACGCCTGCAAAATCACCGCTACCGTAAATGACAGATAGCTTTTGCCCATATTGCCTCCTGCTCCAGGATAGTGTTGTATTCGGTATATATATTATTCTACATAGGGTGAGTCAATAATTACGGCGGGAAAATCGGCCAGGGAATTGATTTTTTTTCTGGCGGATGTGAGATCTGAGCGCGCGATTGGATATTAGACAGGAAGTTGGATCGCGATAGGATCTGGCCACAGAGACACGGAGACACAGAGAAGAGCGCCGAAAGATATAGTTATTCTTTGTTGGTCAGCTCTGTGTCTCCGTGTCTCTGTGGCTAATCTCCGTAAGCAGCAATCGCTACTGTTTCTCGAAGACCACTGTGTCTTCCATCGGGTCGCCGCCGGGCGGATTGTGAGTGACCACTTTGGTCATCGTTTTACCGTCAGCCGAGAGAGTGGTTTTGCGTTTGAATGTGCTGTCCGCCGTCTTAAACTCGATCCCGAGCGTATCGCCTTCCCATTTGGCGGAAGTCTTCGCTGTTCGGCCCATGACCTCCTGCTCGGTCTCCTGGCCGCCTATGGCGTATTTTGCTTGAAAAGATCGATCGCCATCCTGTGTTGACATGGACCATTCTTCGGTCAAGGCCGGCTCTTTGTGATCTATTTTGATCAGCAGGGCGTCCGGGCCGCTATTGCCCGAGAATTTGCTCTTTTCCTTATTCATTTTCCACGAGCCGCTGAAATCGGGTTTGGTTTGCGCGCTGGCTGTTAAAGCGCAGAGGCAGACGATTGCGGCGATTATCAGCGCCGCGCTGGTTCTGGATTTCATAGTTCCTCCGGGTCGAAAGTTGATTGATTTAAAGCTGCGCGAGGAATAACGAAGCGTGGAAGTAGTTAGTTCGGCTGAAAATGAGCCGGAAAAAATATGGAAAAATACTTTCGAGTTGATCCTGGCGCTTCACGACGCGCCGCTAAATCTGAATAATAGGTCGCTCCGTTAATTAAAGCTGTGATGGGTTTAAAGAACAAAAGCCCACATTTCCCCATGAAAAACTGACTGGAAGATCGAGAATCGAGGATCTACGATCCTTAATCCTTAATCTTCTTCATATTTTGTGTTCGATTTAGTTAGGAGATCCCTGTTTGAAAAATATCGACGCCTCTCCCGAGTCGCGCCGAGACTACAAGTACTACGATCTGGTGATGGCCGCTTTTGTCACTGTGCTGCTTTGTTCAGGCATTATCGGCGTGCAAAAGAGAAGCGAAATTTTCGGCCTGCAGTTCGGAACGGCAATATTATTTTTTCCGCTGAGCTATATGTTCGGCGACATATTAACTGAAGTCTACGGCTATGCGCGTTCGCGCCGTGTGATCTGGGCGGGCTTCGGCGCGCTGATCTTTGCGGCGTTTATGAGCTGGGCCGTGGTCAAAATCCCTCCCGCGCCCGACTGGCCTCATCAGCGATCATATGAGGTCATCTTCGGTTCCACGCCCCGGATCGTCTTCGCGTCACTGGTCGCTTTCTGGGGCGGCGAGTTCGCAAATTCGTTCGTGTTGGCGAAGATGAAGATCTTCACCAGGGGGCGCCATCTGTGGATGCGAACCATCGGATCGACTATCGCAGGTGAGGTCGTCGATTCGATGATTTTTTACCCGCTGGCCTTCCTGGGGGCCGAAGGTTGGACGACCGAGCGAGTCATCCAGGTCACACTCTTCAATTACACGGCGAAAGTCCTGGTGGAGATTGTCGCCACGCCGCTTACTTACAGGGTAGTCAATTTCCTGAAGCGAATGGAAAAAGAGGACTATTATGACCGGAACACCAATTTCAATCCGTTCACGCTCGAAACCTGATCGGGCGATTCGGCGTTTTAGTTTATAGTTCACAAAACATCAGCGCCGCCTGCTGACGCCCGCGGCGCTGATTCGAAATCAATACAAAAGGCAGAAAAACTATGAGCGCAATCGCAACCGCCGACATGCAGGCGAAGATGAAAGCCGCCAGGGAAGCGCTGGACGCGCACGTTCGGGAGATCGTCGAATGGCATTTCAATCCCGAAACCGGAGCGCCCTTCTGGCTGGAACGGGCGAAAAGTTTGGATTTCGATCCACGCAAGGATATTCGGACTTATGATGATCTGGACAGGTTCGGCTTTTTCCAGGACGAGTGGTTGCGCGGAGGCCCCGTCAGACGCTGGGTTCCGAAGGCGCTAGACGGCAAACCGATCTACGCCTTCGAAACCGGCGGCAGCACGGGCGTGCCCAAATCGCGCATCGCTTCAGAGGATTTCCGCATCGATTACGAGATGTTCAGCGAGACGCTGCCGGATGAGTATTTCCCCAAAGGCAGCGACTGGCTGATGGTGGGGCCGACCGGACCCCGCCGTTTGCGACTGGCCATAGAGCACCTGGCGCAGCATCGCGGCGGCATCAGTTTTTGCGTCGATCTGGATCCTCGCTGGGTGATCAAGATGATCAAGGCGGGACAATCGCAGTTGATGGAGCGCTATAAGCAGCACGTGATCGATCAGGCCACAACGATTTTAAGAGCCCATCCGAACATCAAATGTCTCTTCACCACGCCGAAATTGCTCGAGGCCTTGTGCGATAAAGTGTCGCTGAAGAAGATGGGAATCACGGGCGTCTTTTGCGGCGGCACCGAAATGACGCCAAAATTTCATCGCCTCGCCATCGAAGAGTTGATGGAGGGCGCCTATTTCGCGCCGACCTACGGCAACACGCTGATGGGATTGGCCACGCACAAACCGTTCGACCCGGCGGACGATTACGCCATTATCTATTATCCGCCCAGCCCGCGCGCGATGATCGAAGTGGTTGATCCGGACGAACCGTCGAAGGTCGTGGGTTACGGCCAGACCGGACGCGTGCGCCTGACGACGCTGACGAAGGAATTCTTCATGCCGCGTTTTCTGGAACGAGACGAATGCGAGCGCGAACGGCCATGCGAGAAATATCCATGGGACGGCGTCCGCAACGTCAGACCCTTCTCGCGCTTCCAGAGGGCAGTCGTCGAAGGCGTCTATTGAGATCGCGGAACACGCGGAATGAACAGAACACGCGGAAAGTTCCGGAACCATTTCCGTGTGTTCCGCTTATTCCGCGTGTTCCGCGTTTTCCTTAACGCTCTTGAAGGAGGTACCCGATGCTGTTCAAAGCCATTCTGTCAATTTCAGTCGCCGCGGTCGTCGCGTTTCAGACTGTTTCGGCGCAGGATTGGCCGCAGTGGCGCGGCCCGAATCGCGACGGCCTGGCAGGGGACTTCGTCGCGCCCGCCAAATGGCCTGAGAAGTTGAATCTGATCTGGTAGACCGAGGTCGGATCCGGCTATTCATCGCCGGTCGTTTCGAAAGACCGGGCATGGGTTCACAGCCGCAAGGGCGAGGAAGAGGTTGTTTCCTGCCTTGACCTGAAGACCGGTAAAATACTTTGGAGCCGTGGCTACCCGGTCGCTTTCAATAAAAACCAGTACGCCACGGAGATGGGCAAAGGGCCGCATGCGACACCGGTGTTGTATGA
>DASUFM010000008.1:0-3164 GCA_036274535.1 Blastocatellia bacterium | reverse complement strand
GAAAGACGTAGCTCGCTACTTCGCGCTTGAGCGCAGGCTCCGCTGTGAACTCGAACAAAAGGCGGCAAGCCTGGGATTGCCAGTTAGCGAAGAAGACGAGAATATCTTCCGCCACGCGGCCACGGCTGAAGTATCGCGCGTCATAGTACGAAAAGCCGCGCTCCACGCTTTCGAGATACCGCGCATCCGGCGCCTGCCGGTAGGCCTCCAGCAGGGCGAGCATGGCCTCGCCGGCGTATAGCTCCTCTCCTTGATCCGGCAGGTCGTGAAAGTAGACCTTGTACGAGCCGTCTGGCCTCTGCTGCCGGAGTATGCCATCGGCGAAGGCTGTGATTCGCCGGATCTTGCGAGGCGCCGGGGCTCCCGTCAGCGCTAGAATCATAAAGGCGCTGTGGGCGATGGACGAAGGCTCCGCCAGACGGCCAGGGTCAAGGATCAGATATCCTTCGCGTTCCACGAGGTAATCATCGTAGTGGCGTAGTGATTTCTCGACCAGTGGGAACAGTTCGCGCCGGTTTAGAAAATGACTCACCCTCTCCACGTCCCATACCGAAGCAATTTCCCGAATTGGGCATCGCTCGCGGACGAAAGCCTCAGTCTGGGGAAAATAGAGATATTCAAGCATCCCGGTATCCGGATTGACCATGCCCCCGTGCCATCTGTAAATCATCTCAAGGCGCTGCCGTAAAACCTCTGCCGTTTTCATCTTTTCTCAATCCCCCTAATCTCTCAACCTTCCTGTTGACGAAATCTTCTCAATGTGGCGCGGGCAAGGCGGATGCCACTACATCCAGGACTCACGCGCCTCGCGTGCGTTGGTGTACCGACCCGGCTTGGAGAATATGCTAATTGGTAGAAATTCTGACGCGAATGAGAGGGAAATTATGATAACCAAAACCAAGCTATCGGTGGTCATCGCTTGAATCTGCGCAAAAGCCGCTTACAAAAATGAAAGGCGACATGGCGATGCGCATGCGCATGATGGACCTGATGTGACAAATGAACGGCGACGCCGATCCTGCCAAGAAATGTATGAGCCCAAGTGCGGTGATTTCAGATTGCGACCATTTTCCTTGCGGGCTTACGGCGTCGGCGTCTCAGAGGAATCGAACTACAAACGGCTCCAACGCTTTCTACGCGAATTCGAGATGCCCTATCTGGCGGAAAGTCATTAAACTTTTGTCCGTAGTTAGGTGGGACGCAAAATAAAACGGCTTCCGTATGGAAGCCGTAACTTATTGATTCTATTTATCAGGGCGAAAGGATTTGAACCTTCGACCTCTCGGTCCCAAAGCTGAAAACTTACTGCGAATCATAATTTGTCTTCCTTCCCCTAATTGTTGTCAGAAACACTCCAGCTTGAGCTGAACTTCGGCGTTCTTCCAGGCAGCTTTGAACTCAGTCTCGACAAAAGCGGCGGCGTCGCGTTTGCCTTGCGCCTTCAGGCTCTCAATCAGGCCGAAGAGCGAGCGGGCGTTGCGCGGGTTCTCCTTGAGGTCTTCGCGGAAGACTTTCTCGGCGCCAGCCGCGTCTCCGTTCAGTAGCAGCGCCGCGCCCAGCGATTCGCGCACGGGGTAATACCAGTCGGGCGGCTCGTTGTAATTGAGAGCGTCCCAGGCGGCGACCGCGGCGCGCCACGATTCAATTGACCTGGTCCGTTCGCCTTTGGCCCACGCGATGCGGGCGTCGAGCGCGCGCTCGGCGACCCGCAGGACATCGCTCGCGGAATTCAACCCGAAGGGCGCGTCGCCGGTGATCTGCTTCACCCCCACCGCCAGCGCCGCGCGCTCTTTCTGCGCTTCGGCGAGCTTGCCTGTCGCGGCGAAAGCCACGCCGCGTGCGAAACGCCAGATGGCGCTCGTGGCGAGCAGCCCGTGTTCCGGCTCCGGCGTCCGCAGGATCTCGTCCCACAGCCCGAAGCGCAGCTTGACGTATAAAGGGGCCGGCATGAACATCTCGATCATCGGCATCGCTTTGACGTGCGGCCCCACATTCTCTTCGAGCTGTTTGGCCGCCGCCAGCGCCTCGCCAAGCTGTCCCATGCGGTTGTAGGTCTCGACCAGGAAGTGCAGGTTGTGACTGTAGTACATCATCGGGTAGGAGCCCTGCGCGTCCGTCGCCTTGATGTATGCGCGGTCCGCCTCCGCCGCTTCCACATTGCTTTTGGCAGCCGCCGCGTAATCGCCCGTGCGGATGTAGACGTGCGCGGGCATGTGGACGAGGTGGCCGGCCTGCGGCGCGAGTTTCTCCAGCCGTGCGGCGCTCGGCAGGGCGCGCTCCGGACTCTTCGAGGCCTCGACGGCGTGGATGTAGAGGTGGTTCGCGCCGGCATGATTGGGCTCGCGCCTGAGCGTCTCTTCGAGCACGGCGACGATCTCTTCAGTGCCTTCCGCCGGTTGGCCGCTTTTGGTCCAGAGCTGCCACGGGCGCACGTTCATCATGCTGTCTGCGAAGAGCGTCGCGGCGTCCAGGTCGTCGGGGTAGCGATGGTGAAGCTCTCGCATCGCATCGCGGTAAGCGAGCGCGAGTTTTTTATAGTCGGGCTGCGGGTCTGACGAGAACCTCTTGGCGAGCGCCGCGATGTAGGCGCGCTCGCGCTCTGTCGCGCCGGCGGTCAGCGATTGCGCTTTCCGCAGGGCTTCGTAAGCCGCTTTGACCCGCTCTGCGTCCACCGTCGCTTCGTTGTAGTTCGGCCCAACGGCGAGCGCGACGCCCCAATAAGCCATCGCCAACTGCGGATCGAGTTCGGCGGCGCGACGGAAGGAGCGGGCCGCCTCTTCGTGATTGAAGGCGTAAACGAGCGCCAACCCCTGATCGAAAAACCGCTGCGCCTCGGCGTTGCGCGTCGAGACAGGATGATGGCGCTCTCCCAACCCGCTCATCGCGGACGCCGGCTTCGTCGCCCCGGCGGCGTGATAATGATGCTCCGATGCCGGAGCGGCGGACTTTTCTGCGCGATTGATGAAATCTTTCAGGTCTTGCGCGAATTGTTCCGGCCTTTCCCAATTGGGGCAGTGGCCGGTCTCCGGGTAGACCTTCAAGACCGCATTCGGCAGCGCGGCCGCCAGGGAGTCCTGCTCGGCCCGTAAAAAGAACGCATCCCGATCACCCCAGACAATCAGCGTGGGAGTCCGGATTAGGCCGAGCTGCGCTTTGTAATCACC
>DASUFM010000007.1:0-3252 GCA_036274535.1 Blastocatellia bacterium | reverse complement strand
CTTCCGGGCTGCGCGCTGAAAGGGAAGGGGACAATCACAACTTCCCACTGTTCCGCCGGTTGAGGCGCGCGCGGAACGGGGCGTTTTTGAGGCGGCTTTTTAGAGGTCACTGAACGCCTCCTCGTCTTCATCGCTGGCCCATTCACTGAGCGTATTCGAGAGCGCCTTGTGAAAAGCCGCATCGAAAGGCTCCAGCCGTTTGATGTGGACGACGTTCCCTTCGATCTCATAGACGATGGCGTCGCCGGGGCCTACGCCGAGCGCTTCACGGACAGTTTTTGGTAAAGCCACCTGGCTTTTACTTGAAAGTTTACTGATTTGCATAATTTACTCCTTTACGCTTTACAGTAAAACTATAGCAACGATTAAAGACATGTCAACGTCGCTCCCGAAGAGAAAAATGTTCCTGCGAACGGCTTTGTGGATGGTCGCTCTCATCGGCGTGATCGTGCCGCGAAGGTTGCGCGCCGATTGGCGGCAGGAGTGGGAAGCCGAATTACGCTTTCGCGAATCGCTGCTGGCCGAGTGGGACAGGATCGACTGGCGGGCAAAACTCGCTTTGCTGTGGCACAGCGCGGGCGCTTTCGCCGACGCGCTCTGGTTGCAACCTAGAAGAATGGAGGACGAAATGTTTCAGGATCTACGTTACGGCTTTCGGATGCTGCGGCAACGACCGGGATTTACTTTCGCGGCTGTGATAACGCTGGCGCTGGGGATCGGCGCGAACACCGCGATTTTCAGCGTCGTCAATGCGGTGATGCTGCGTCCGCTGCCTTTCGCTGACCCTGACCGGTTGATGGTCGTCTGGCAAACCGCGCAGCAGGGTGAGTATTCGCAGATGCCTCTCGCTTATCCCAATTACGATGAGTTGCGTAAACAATGTCAGCTCTGCGAGGACGTGGGAGCATGGAACTCGTACAGCTATACGCGATTCGCTTTAACTGGCGGCGCGCAGCCCGAGCAGGTCCAGTACGCAGTAGTCTCCGCCAGCCTGTTTTCGGTTTTGGGCGTTAAGCCGGCGCTCGGCCGCGCTTTTCTACCTGAGGAAGATCAATTCGGCGCCGCGCGCGTGGCGATCGTCAGCCATGGCCTGTGGCGGCGCCGATGGGCCGGAGACACTAAACTGATCGGCCAGCAGGCGACGTTCGACGGGCAGAGTTACACAGTGGTCGGCGTGATGCCGCCCGGTTTTGTCTTCCCCAGATTTCCTCGTGACGCCGAGATCTGGGTACCGCTGTCCGGCGATCCGTATCCTGGCCGCAGGTTTTCTCCGGGAACGCGATACCTGAGTGTGATGGCGAGATTGAAATCGGGCGTCACGTTTGCGCAGGCCGAGGCCGAAATGAGCGCCATCGCGCGCCGCATGGAGCGGCAGGACCCTCAATTCAATCGCGGCCTCGGGTTGCGTCCCACGCCGCTGCGTCGCCAGCTTACGGATCACTTGCGGCTCGCTCTTTTCGTATTGCTTGGCGTGGTCGGTTTTGTGCTTCTGATCGCCTGCGCCAACGTCGCCAACCTGCTGCTGGCCCGAGCCGCGTCGAGGAGGCAGGAGATCGCCGTTCGGCTGGCGCTCGGCGCATCGCGATGGCGACTGGCGCGGCAACTGTTGACAGAAAGCCTGCTGCTGGCCTTGCTGGGCGGCGTCGCGGGATTATTGGTGGCGGCCTGGGGAATCGAGGCGCTTTCGATCATCCCCTACAACGCGGCGAGTTATTTCATTCCTTACAATGTCACGCGCGAGCAAATCACACTCGACGGGAGTGTCCTCGGCTTCACGTTTGCGCTTTCGTTACTGGCGGGCGTGATCTTCGGACTGGCGCCGGCGCTTCAAAGTTCGAGGCCGGAAATCAACGCCGCTCTCAAAGGCGACGGCGCGCCGGTTGGTCACGGACCACGACGCTATACGCGCGGGTTGCTGGTGACGGTTGAGGTCGCATTGTCGCTGACGCTGCTGGTAGGCGCGGGCTTGATGATCAAAAGTTTCGCGCGCCTGCAAAAAGTCGATCCTGGTTTCGAACCGGAGAGCGTTCTGACCGCTGATCTCAGTCTGCCGCGAGCAAAGTATCCCAATGAACAAAAAGTCGCCGCCTTCCACGATCAACTGCTGGCAAGTTTGGCGGCGACGCCCGGCGTCGTCGCTGTCGGGCTCGGCTCGTCGCTGCCCTTCGGCGGGACGAATGCGGACACCAGTTTTTTCATAGACGGCCGGCCGCCACTCAATCCGAGGGACATGCCGCATACTCACCCTCGCACGATCAGTCCCGATTACTTTCGCGCAATGGGAATAAGGATGGTTGAAGGGAGGGCTTTCACCGAACAGGATCACGCGCAAGCGCCCCGCGTGGCCGTCATCAACGAGACGATGGCGCGGCGCTTCTGGCCAAATCAAACCGCGCTCGGCAAACGCGTTGCGCTCGATCTTGAAGCCATGAAATATTTTCCAGATCGGCCACCTCAACTCGACCTGGCGTCTGGCATGCGCGAGATCGTCGGCGTCGTCCGCGACGTGAGGCATGAAGGACTTGAGACCGAGCCCAAGCCGGAGATGTACATCCCTGACCGGCAAAGGCCCGAACGCGAGATGAATCTGGTCATCCGCGCGGCTGTCGAGCCCGCGAGCCTGACCGCGGCCGTGAGAGACGCCGTCGCCGCCATAGACCCCGATCAACCCGTGGCCGGCGTCAGGCCCATGTCACGTATGCTCGCCGATTCGGTGGCCAAACCTCGCTTCAATTACCTGTTGCTCAACGTTTTTGCCGCTGTGGCATTAATTCTCACGATCACCGGCGTTTACGGCATGATGTCGTACACGGTCGCCGCGCGCACGCGCGAGATAGGGGTTCGCCTGGCGCTTGGAGCGCAGAGCCGGGATGTGTTGAAACTAGTCATTGGACAGGGCATGAAACCGGCGATTGCCGGCGTCGCGTTGGGGTTGGCTGGCGCTTATGCGCTGACCCGCGTGATGGCCACTCTGCTCTTTAACGTGAGCGCGACCGATCCCCCGATATTTATAGGCATGGCCGCGATGCTGGCGATGGTCGCGGCGCTGGCTTGTTATTTGCCGGCGCGCAGAGCGACAAAAGTGGACCCGGTGATCGCGCTAAGGGACGATTGACATCCACTCCATCTAAACGCTTGCGCGTTATAGATGGAGATTCCAGGTCTGCCGCCTGGTAGGTTCCAGGTTCTTCGCAAGCGAATCCTCGCCTGCTCCCCTAAGGGCCTGCCCGGCCCTGATGGTGGTAGGTTAAG
>DASUFM010000006.1:0-4426 GCA_036274535.1 Blastocatellia bacterium | reverse complement strand
CAGAAGGGGCACAGCAGGCCAGAATCATCTGGGATCGCTCGTCGCAGGATCGCTACAACGATCCAGGCAGTCCGGTGATGAAACAATTGCCGAACGGCCAGTCGGTGATGCGGCAAAACGGCGATCAGATCTTCCTGTCAGGACAGGGCGCGTCTCCGAAAGGCGACCGGCCGTTCCTGGACCGCTTCGATCTCAAAACATTGAAGTCGGAACGTCTTTTCCAGTGCGATGACAACAGCTATGAATCGTTTGTGGCCTTTCTTGCCGACGACGGCTCGCGTTTCATTACCCGCTATGAAACCCAGACCACGCCTCCGAATTACTTTATCCGCAAGGTGGGCGCCGGCGACAAGCAGGCGCTGACGAACTTCCCTGACCCGACGCCCCAACTGCGCGGGATCAGGAAACAACTCGTCCGCTATAAACGCAAAGACGGCGTGGACCTGTCGTTCACGCTTTATCTGCCGCCGGATTACAAGGAAGGTACGCCGCTGCCGACAGTCGTCTGGGCTTACCCGCTTGAATTCAGCGACGCGAGCACGGCGGGCCAGGTTTCGGGCTCGGATAATCGCTTCACGACCTTCGGCGGCATGTCGCATCTCTTCTTCGCGCTGTTGGGATACGCTGTTCTGGACGGCGCGACGATGCCAGTCATCGGCGACCCGGAGACGATGAATAACGCCTACGTCGAACAGATCGTCGCTTCGGCCGAAGCCGCAATTGACAAAGCCGTCGAGATGGGCGTTACTGACCGCAACCGCGTGGGCGTCGGAGGTCACAGCTATGGCGCGTTTATGACCGCCAACCTGCTGGCCAACTCCGATCTCTTCAAAGCGGGCATTGCGCGCAGCGGCGCGTACAATCGCACGCTCACGCCGTTCGGATTCCAGAGCGAGCGCCGCACGTTCTGGGAAGCGCCCGAGATGTATTTCAAAGTCTCGCCGTTTATGAAAGCGAACAAGCTCAAAGAGCCGATTTTGCTGATTCACGGCGAAGCCGACAATAATTCCGGCACGCACCCGATTCAGAGCGACCGGATGTATCGGGCCATCAAGGGCAACGGCGGAAACGTTCGCTACGTGACGCTGCCGCTCGAATCGCATGGTTACGCCGCCCGCGAATCTCTCGAACACACTCTGTGGGAGATGATCACGTGGATGGATAAATATGTGAAAGGGAATACTCCATAGGACAGATAGGACAGATAGGACAGATAGGACAAATAAGGCCTATCTGTCTTATCTGTCCTATCTGTCCTATCTGTCCTATATGATTTTGAACACCTGGACACAAAATTACGACCCCTTCGGCTCCTGGCCGATTTCGACGCTGATCGCGGCGCTGCCGGTGCTGACGCTCTTCTTCGTTCTGGTAGCGCTCAAAAAGCGGGTCTGGTTTTCGGCGATGTGCGGAATGCTGATGGCGGTGTTTCTGGCGCTCGTGGTTTTCGGGATGCCGGCGCCGTTGGTCGGCGCCGCGGCCGTGAACGGAGTGATCTTCGGCATCTTGAGGATCGCGTGGATCGTCATCGCTTCGATGTTTCTTTACAACGTCGCGGTCGAGACGGGGCAATTTCAGGTGATGAAGGATTCGATCGCGTCGCTTTCTTCGGACAAGCGATTGCAGTTGGTTCTGATAGCGTTCTGCTTCGGGGCTTTTCTGGAAGGCGCCGGCGGCGGAGGCGCGCCAGTCGCCATCGCGGGATCGTTTCTGATCGGGCTGGGGTTTCCGCCTTTTCAGGCGGCGACGCTGTGCCTGGTGGCCAACACGGCGCCGGTGGCATGGGGCGGCGTGGGCAACCCGCTGCGCGTGCTGGCGGGAGTGACCGGGCTGGACGAAATGGCGTTGAGCGCGATGACCGGACGAATACTGCCGCCGCTCTCCCTGATCCTGCCACTGTGGCTGGTGCGAAGCATGGTCAATTGGAAAGAGACGCGCGAGGTGTGGCCTGCGCTTGCGGTGAGCGGATTGTCGTTCGCGGCGATGCAGTTTTACTGGTCGAATTTCATGGACAACAGTCTGGTAGATGTCGTCTCGGCGATCTTTTCACTGCTGATGATGGTGGCGTTCCTGAAATTCTGGCGGCCGGCGAACGTCCTGAAGATCGGAGAGCAATCGGCTGACATCCCGCAACATTCAGTCGCCACGATTTTAAAAGGCTGGTCGCCGTTCGCGCTGTCTTCGATCTTCATCTTCATCGCCGGCTATCCGGCGATCAACAAATATCTGAACTTCGCTTCGCTCAGGCAGCCGATGCCGATGCTGCACAACCTGGTGTTGCGCGTGCCGCCCGTCGCGCCCAATTTGCCGGAGGGCGCGATCGTCGACCTGAACGTACTTTCGCTGCCGGGCACGGCGATCTTCATCAGTACGATTCTGGTTTCGTTATGGCTTGGAATGTCCCCGGGAAAGACGTTCAGGATTCTAGTCAGGACATTTAGAGAATTGATCCCGTCGCTTGCGGCCATCAGCTTTATGGTCGGGCTGGCCTATGTCACGCGCTATTCGGGAATGGATACGGTGATGGGATTGAGCCTGACCCGGACCGGCTCGCTCTATCCGTTCTTTGGCGCGATGCTGGGGTGGCTCGGCGTGGCGTTGACCGGCACCGACGCCGGATCGAACGCGCTCTTCGGCAATCTGCAGAAAGTCACGGCTGAGCAATTGGGATTGAGCGCGGTTCTGATGGGAGCGGCCAATTCGGCGGGCGGCGTCATGGGTAAGATGATCGACGCCCAATCCATCGTCGTCTCTTCAGCCGCGACTCATCAGACCGGTAATGAGGCTTCCATATTCAAGGCCGTCTTCAAACACAGTCTGGTGTTGGCCTCGCTGGTCGGCGTTATAGTTATGCTCTACGCTTTTGTATTCAAAGATCTCGTGCCTCGATAACCGTCCGCTAACGTTGTGGCGCGAGTCGTTCGCTCGCGCATTCGGCTGAAGCGGCGCGAGTGAACGACTCGCGCCACGTCAGGCGCATTTTTCCAAAGGAATTATGTCATCAAATAAATATACACGGCGCGAGTTCGTCAAAGGCGCCGGCGCGGCGGCGCTCGCGCATTGCGCACCGGCCGCCGCTCAAAACAGCTCGAAAAAGCCCGGCGCCTCGCTCCTTTACGTCGGCACGTATACCAACGGCAAGAGCGAGGGCATTTATGTTTATCGAATGAATCCGGACAGCGGGGATTTGAAACACGCCGTGACGGTCAAAGGAGTTTCGAACCCGTCTTTCCTCGCCATTGATCCCATGCGTCGTTATCTTTACGCCGCCAACGAAAGCGGGGAGTTCGCCGGCAAAAAAGGCGGCGGCGTGACGGCTTTCGCGATCGATCCAAAGACAGGCGATTTGCGGAAGATCAATGAACGGAATTCTCCGGGCGTGCCCTGTTATGTGTCCGTTCATCCGTCGGGTAGATTCGTTATGGCGGCCAATTACGGCGGGGGCAACGTCGTGATCTATCCGGTCGGCGCCGGCGGGGCCCTGGGCGAACCGTCCGACGTGGCGCAGCATGAAGGCAAGGGCGGCGACCCGAAGCGGCAGGATAAACCGCACGCTCATTGCATCATACCTGACGCGACAGGGCGTTTCGCGTTCGCGCCGGACCTCGGAATCGACAAGGTGATGATCTATCGCGTCGACCTGAAAAATGGGAAGTTCGTCCCGAACGGTTTCTTCGCGATGAAGGCAGGCGCGGGGCCGCGCCATTTGGCTTTTCACACCTCGGGCAAATTCGCGTATGTCATCAGCGAACTCGATTCGACGATAACCGCGCTGGCTTACGACAAGACGAGTGGCGCGCTGGCGGAGTTACAGACTGTTTCAGCATTACCGGCGGATTTCAGCGGAACGAGTTACTGCGCTGATATTCACGTCCACCCGTCGGGCAGGTTTCTTTACGGGTCGAATCGCGGTCACGACAGCGTCGTCGCCTTCGCCATCGACCAGAATACGGGAAAGTTGGACTTGATCGCGCACGAATCGACGCGGGGAAAATGGCCGCGCAATTTCGTCATCGATCCAACCGGCGAGTTTCTGCTGGTGGCCAATCAGAATACCCACAACGTGGCCTCTTTCCGCATCGATCAACAAACCGGAAAGTTGACGGCGACAGGACAGTCGACCGAAATCCCGTCGCCTGTCTGTCTGAAATTCATCCCCGCTTAAGCTCGACTTTGTCCAATGTGAGATCGGCGCTCCGGCGCCGATCTCACATTGGACAAAGTCTCGTTTAACCGTTAATTGCGTGGCGAACAACTTATCCGCATAGATCGCAAGCGGTTATTATCAGTACCGCGACCGTGAGGGAGCGGCTTTTTAATAGGCCGGCCGCTTGCTTACGCGCGCGGTACTGATCCGGCCGCCATCTTTTAAATAACTTACAGCGGTTTGCGCTTGATTGAAGAGGCCGCTTGCTTACGCGCGCGG
>DASUFM010000005.1:0-4797 GCA_036274535.1 Blastocatellia bacterium | reverse complement strand
AGTCTCTTCGCGCAAACGCCGCAGAACAGCAGGTTCGCGCGAAGAGTTTTTTGTCAGATAATCTTCAATCCGTTCATCAAGACCCAGAAATGAATTCGCCATATACCTTCTCCTCGGAAAATCTGTTCGTAGTTCCGCCTTCAGGCGGAAGCCTGGGGTAAAGATCAATTCCGTGAATCCAAACTATTCCGCCTGAAGGCGGGACTACGAACTTTTCATTGTTTCAGGGCGTCGCAACGCGACATGACAAACTCCTCGGAAAATCCCCAGTCATGAATAGGGCTCATAAGGCCTATAGGCCCTATTGTGAGACTGTCATATTGCGCAAGCTCAGCTCCAATCCCTTCGTCGTAGTGTAATACTTCGCCAGCATATTCGGCTTCTCCCATGCCGGCGTCGCCTTCGGGTTGCGCAGGTATTCAAAGAATCGCGTCGCCACCTGTCCGAAATGGGCTTCGTGGCCGTCGCGGTATTTGTCGGGGAATGTCACGCGCAGCTTTTCGCCCTCGTCAACCACCGCGACGCCGGGATATTTCGCCTGCAACGCGGCGACCTTCTTCTGCAGCGCCGCCATTACCTGGGGTTTCAATGACGGCTCGTTCGGGATGACGTGGATCGTGTGGGCCTGCGCCTGGCGGACTTCGATGCGCGACTTCGAGCCCTTGAACCATGCGACATGCGTGTCGCCGCCGCCCGCAGGCGCCTCGTAATTCCAGATCACGTCGAGTTTCACGTGAACGCCGCGCAAGGCGTAAGTCATCGAACCGTTGCAGAAATATTCCAGATTGTCGTCTTTGACATTGCCGGCCAGATAGTCAGGGAAGTTCGGCTCATTCGTCACGCGTTTGAACTGATCCCTGGTCATTTTCGTCGGCCAGCGTTTTCCCATGAGCACATTCACGTCCTTCCGATAGTCGATGGCCTGTTCCGGAAACAGCATCCATTGCGTCAGATCGACCAGGTGCGTTCCCACGTCGGCGACGCCTTCGCCCTGCTGCTTCACGTCAAAGAACCACGCCGGGCGTATGTTCGGCGCGCCGGAAACTATCTTGAGCAGATGATGGACGCTCTCCATATAAACCGACGGATCGTTCTCGGCGCCTTTCTGAATAGTCCCGAAGACGCCGGTGTCGTTGATCAACTCGCGCTGCAGGATCGTCGTGATCTCCGACCGCTCGGTCATAATGTCGTAGGCGATCAGCCCCTTCGCATCCGCCGCGTTCAAGGTCGCTTCCAGCTTGGGGAATTCGCGGGCGTCGATGATCCACGGCTTGTCGACGAGCGCGTTCAATCCGTTTTCCACGCAGGTCTTGATCCGATCGATCTTGCCCTGATTGCGCCCGGCGATGACGACTACGTTGCCCGGCCGCTCGCGCAACATCCGAGCCAGAAAATCATCGCCGGTGTGAACTTCGATTTCCCATCGAGTCGGATTCTCCTTGCGAGTGTTGTAGCCGGAAACCCGCTTGAGATGCTCGATCAGGTCGAAGCCGAGAGGCGCGTAAACGTGAACCTGCGGCGAAACGCCTGGGAGCGCGTCTTTCTGCACCAGCGCCGCATGAAAATGGCCCGGATCCAGCGTCATCAGACGAATGTCGGACATGGATTTGCTTTTTGATTTTTGTTGGGCGGAAGCGTGAAAAACGAAAGCCGCTGCGATTGCCGCGCACAAGACAATAATACAGGAAAAGGCGATTCCGCGAAGTTTGGGTTTCATAGCAGTCCTCATAAAAATAACCATGTGGCGCCGACTTATGGCGGTCGTCACGGCGCCGTAACAGCTTGTGGCGTAAAAAAATAATGCGTCCAGGCGCCGCTGCCATTGTGGCGCGAGTTGTTTACTCGCGCTTTTGATTGAAGCGGCGCGAGTAAACAACTCGCGCCACACATTTACGGTTTCCGCTCCCCCTCTATTATCTCCCGCAACAACACCGGAGCGCCCCCGCGCGCTTTGCTCAGATCGGCAGCTTCCATGAACGCCATTATCTCCAAAGTCTCTTCTGGCGGAACTGGAGTCGCGCCGGTCTGGAAGAACTTCACGATTTCAACTAATAGATTGCGGTAATCACTCTTCATTGATGTGGGCGTCGAGAGGTTCGCTTTCGCGCCGAAGGCGACCGCGCCGTAATCCTGCTTGCCGTCGCGGATGCCGCGCATTGTTCCGACTCGTCCGTCCTTCCATTTGCAGGTGACGACGTCCGCGCCGTCCGCATGAACGCGCGTGACCGATTCGCAGCCCGTCCCCATCAGAGTGTAAAGCATCTCGACCGCGTGAATACCATACCAGAAGAGGTCGGGATGATGCGGTTCGGTAGGCGACGGGCCGTAAGTGAAAGCTCCGAGAGTCGCGCCGAGTTTTTCATCGCGCTTCATCGCCTGCAGGTCATTCGCAAACCGCAGGCTGGAAGAACTGAAAAACGGCGTTCCGGATTCGCGCGACAGCCTGACTATCTCAAGCGCATCGGCGTAACCGGCCGCGAATGGCTTGTCAATAAACACGCGCTTCCTGGCGGCGAAGACCGGCCGAACCTGATTCAGATGAGGCCGTCCGTCGACGCTCTCCAGAAGCACGGCGTCGACTTTTTTGCAGAGCTCTTCAATCGAATCAACGATCTCGACGCCCCATTTGTCTTTCAATTCAGCCGTAAATCTATCAATGCGTGTGCGGCTCGATTCGACATCGGGGCTGCCGCCTTTGAACGCCGCGACAACGCGCGCGCCGGGAACGTGATTCGGATCGGATTTGTCGTTGAGCAGTTTGGTGAACGCGGTAACGTGCGAAGTGTCCAGGCCGATCATGCCGACCTTGATCTCCTGCGTCTGCGCGGTCGTTTGCCGCGCCGGCAGGCCAATCCGGATGAGCGTAATGAAGGCTATGACGAGAAGCGTTACGCGAACGAAGGCTTTCATGGGCTTTTTCACTTTGAGATTAAATCCGGATTAAGCAGCGCGGAACTTTCCGTGTCGAGATAGACAACAGTGTTGCCATGCGCGCGCAAAATCGATGCGGGGAATAGCGGACTGATTTCATTTTCAAAACAATTCTTCACAGCCTGAGCCTTGCGCGCTTCGGGCGCCACGCAAACGATTTCGCGCGCTTTCATAATCTGTTTAACGGTCATTGAAATCGCCTGCTTCGGCACGTCTTCCAGGCCGGCGAACCAGCCTTCGCCCACCTGTTGGCGGCGGCAGGCTTCATCGAGATCGACGACGATGTAGGCCTCGTCAGTTTCAAAATCCGCCGGCGGATCGTTGAACGCCAGATGGCCGTTTTCGCCGATCCCGACAAAGGCGATGTCAATCGGACGCGAGCTGATCTCTTCGCCGAGACGTTGGCGGACTTCATTCGGATCGGCCTCGCCGGCGATCAAATGGCAATTCGATATTCCCGCCGGTTCGATCAAACGTTCGAGCAGGTATTTGCGAAAGCTTGCCGGATGCGTGACCGGCAGGCTGGCGTATTCATCGAGGTGGAACATCTCGACTTTCGCCCAGTCAATGCCGGGCGTTTTTATCAAGGCGTTCAGAAACTCGAACTGCGACGCGCCGGTGGCGGCGATGATCCGCGCGCGCCCGCGCTCGGAGATTGCGCTCTCGATGGCGATTGCGGCCTGACGCGCCGCGGCCTCGCCCAATTGGATTTTGTCGTTGAAGACTTTTATTATCACGATTCTCCAGGAGAAATATGAATTCGTTGCGGTAATGCGCAGTATAATTCGCCGTGGCGTAAATTCCCACACACATCAACGAATTGGCAATAAAACAATGATTCATCACTTCGTTTCCGCCGCCGGTTTCTTCGCGTTCGCCGGCGTCGCATGGCTTTTTTCATCTCATCGCCGAAAAGTCCAATGGAAGACAGTCGCGTGGGGAATGGGATTGCAGCTCGCGATAGGGTTGTTGATTTTCCGGCTTCCCGGTTCTCATCAGGTGTTCCTCTGGCTAAACGACGCGGTGCTGGCCCTGCTCAACGTATCGAAGAGCGGATCATCGTTTCTCTTCGGGCCGCTGGCCGCGGGGCCCGGCGAGCAGGGATCGATCGGGTTCATTCTCATCTTCCAGGTCCTGCCGGTGGCGATATTCTTTTCGGCCTTCACGGCGGCGCTCTATCACCTGCGCGTATTGCAGATCGTCGTGCGAGTCTTCGCCAAAATCTTTCACCGCACGATGGGGACGAGCGGCGCCGAATCGTTGTGCGGCGCGGCCAACATCTTCGTCGGCGTGGAATCGGCTCTGGTGATTCGGCCATACCTCGCCAAAATGACCAGATCGGAACTGCTCACCGTGCTCGGAACCGGAATGGCCACGGTGGCGTCGAGCACCCTCGGAATATACGTGGCGTTTCTGACCGGCAGGTTCCCGCAGATCGCCGGGCATCTGCTGTCGGCTTCAATTATAGCCATTCCGGCGGTGATCGTGACGACTAAACTGCTGCTGCCGGAGACCGAGACGCCGGAAACGCTGTCGCGCGTCCCACCGGAAGATCCGGAGACCAGGTCACGCAATCTGATGAGCGCGATCATCAGCGGCGCTATGGACGGAGTGAAACTCGCGGCAGGCATCTCGGCGTTGCTGATCGCCATGCTCGGCCTGGTTGCGCTGGTGGACAAGATCCTGGGCGCCGTGAGCGGATGGTTCGGAATGGCGGAACCGCTGACGCTGGTCAAAATCCTGGGTTGGGTCTTTTACCCGCTGGCGGCGCTGCTCGGAATCGCGGGCGCCGACATCGCCGAAGCCTCGCGGTTGCTGGGCGAGCGGGTAATACTGACCGAGGTGGTCTCTTACCAGGATCTGGCG
>DASUFM010000004.1:0-8652 GCA_036274535.1 Blastocatellia bacterium | reverse complement strand
TGTTTACATGCAAAAAGCGCTGCATAGTGTCATAAATGCCCATTATTCCGCCGCTTTTACTAATCCAGTCATAAAATCCGGGCGCCCAACATACGATAGCGCAATAGTAATTCCCTGACTGTTTCTCTTGAATACCGCTTCGGAATAGATGGTATCGTACTGATAATGGGCGAGTTATTGATTGTAGGGGCTTTCGGTTTCGACCTTCGGAAGCCGTCCCCGCCAGTGGGGTTCAGCCTTCAAAACAGCGCTTTTAAAAAGTGGCATTTAGATTGCCCTTTCTAATAAGGACTTCATTTTTCAACCAAGACAGTTTCAAAACACAAGAGGTGATAAAGATGCCTATGGATTCCAGTCTGTCCGGATCGATGCCCGCAAGCAGTGGTTTGGTCACCATCACGTCCCGGGAAGAGTTGATCAGGCAGAAGCTCGAAGAGGAGCGCAGCCGGCTGGCTCGCGAGATGGGGATTGAGTCACAGTCCCGTCAGCATTTCAAACGGCCGGTCGAAAACCCGTTCACCAAAAGCCAGCGCGAGCACACCACGCTGCTCTTCGGTGGTCTCACCTGGAAGCATGAGCAGTTAGTTCATGGGGCGCTCGAAGGTCTGGGGTATAAATGCCGCGCGCTTCCGGTTCCGAACGTGGCGGCTTTCCAGACCGGCAAGGAGTACGGCAACAACGGCCAATGCAATCCCACCTATTTCACGGTCGGGAATCTGGTGCAGTTCCTGCAGGGACTGGAGCAGGAAGGCCAATCGCGCCAGGAAATCATTGACAACCACGTCTTTTTCACGGCGGGCGCCTGCGGGCCGTGCCGCTTCGGGATGTATGAGGCGGAGTACCGCCTGGCGCTGCGCAATTCGGGTTTCGACGGTTTCCGCGTCATGCTCTTCCAGCAGTCGGGCGGCTTGAACCAATCGGAAGCCGAAGCCGGTCTGGAGATGAACGTGGATTTCTTCCTGGCGATCCTCAACGCGTTGAACATGGGCGACCTGATCAACGACGCCGGCTATCAAATCCGCCCGTTCGAAGTCAACGCTGGCGAGACCGACGCCGCGATGAAAGAGAGCATGGATTACCTGCAGGATGTCTTCAGGAATCACCGCAGTTTCACGCTCGAAGGCAAGATGGGCGGGTTCCTCAAAAATCTGCCGATCGGCGACACCGCCGAATACATAGGCAAATTCCTCGATCAACTCTTCGGCAGTGAATACACCGGCGCGTTCAAGGCGGCAGGGCGCCGCTTCGCCGACATCAAGGTCGACCGCCTGCGCGTCAAGCCGATTGTCAAAGTGACCGGCGAATTTTTCGCGCAGACGACCGAAGGCGACGGCAACTTCAACATGTTCCGCTTCCTTGAAGGCGAGGGGGCGCAGGTCCTGGTCGAGCCGATCGGAACCTGGATCATGTACCTGATGCATCAGGCCAAGCAGCAGAAGAAAGACCGCAAGGGCGTCAACGGCGAAGAGGCGATGCCCGCGGCCTGGCGAGTCGACAAGCGCGTGAAGAATGAACTGCGGCTGCGAAAATCCCTTACCCAGTTGACGCTCGCCGAGTCCATCTTCAAACGCGAATGGAACCGGCTGCGCGAGGCTCTCAACTACCTGCCGCACGACCTGACCGACCAGTACGAACTGCAGCGAATGGCGCATCCCTACTACAACTCGCGCGCCGCCGGAGGCGAAGGCCATCTGGAGGTCGCCAAGAACATTTACTACTCCAACAAAGACCTCGCGCACATGGTCCTCTCGCTCAAACCATTCGGCTGCATGCCCAGCACGCAGTCGGACGGCGCGCAATCGGCCGTCGTCAACCTCTACAAGGACATGATCTATCTGCCGATCGAAACTTCGGGCGAGGGCGAGATCAACGCCCACAGCCGCGTGCAAATGGCGCTCGGCGAAGCGAAAGTCAAAGCCAAACAGGAGTTCGCGCGCGTCCTGGAAGAAACGGGACTGACCGTCGAACAGGTTCGAGATTACGTAGCCGAACGTCCGGAACTCGAGAGCGGCCTCTATCGCGTCCCGCATCACAAGGGCGTGATCGGCTCGGCGGCGAATTTCGTCAAACACGTGGCGGAATTGATGAAGACTGATCGGCGAACGCGCGTCGCAGGCGCATAGTTAGTGGCTGGTGGTTGGTGGTTGGTTATCGGTAGTCAGTTGTCCGTTGTCAATGGAACAGATTACCGATACTCATTAACCACCAACCACCAACCACCAACCACCAACCACCAATACTCTATGAATCAAAATTACGAAAAGCTCTATATCGGCCTCGACGTCGGATCGACGACCGTGAAGGCGGTCGTGGTCGATCCCGCAAAAGACGAAATCCTGTGGCAGGATTATCAACGCCACGAAACCAAGCAGCCCGAGAAAGTACTGGAATTTCTCAAACGCATCGAGGATCAATTCCCGATCCCCTATTCCGCGATCCGCATTTTCATCACCGGTTCCGGCGGCGGCGGCATTGCGCGCCTGATCGGCGCGAAGTTCGTGCAGGAGGTCAACGCCGTTTCGCTCGCGGTCGAGAAACTTTACCCGGAGGCGGGCTCGGTCATCGAACTCGGCGGACAGGACGCGAAGATCATCATCTTCAAGGAAGACCCCGAGACCGGCAAGAAGAAGAAAATCCCCTCGATGAACGACAAGTGCGCGGGAGGCACCGGCGCGGTCATAGACAAGATCAACGCCAAACTACGCATCCCGGCCGACAAGCTTTGCGACATGGGATATTACGGGTTGAAACTGCACCCGGTCGCGGGGAAGTGCGGCGTTTTCGCCGAGACTGACATCAACTCGCTTCAGAAAATGGGCGTGCCGCCGAACGAATTGATGGCCTCGCTCTTCGAAGCCATCATCGGCCAGAACCTGGCGGTGCTGACGCGCGGCAACACCTTACGGCCTCACGTGCTGCTGCTCGGCGGTCCCAACACTTACATTCGGGGGATGGTCGAGGCATGGAAATTCAACATCCCGAAAATCTGGGAGGAGCGCGACACCGAGTTGCCGCCCGACGTCGATCCCAAAGACCTGATTAAAGTCCCGCAAAACGCGCAGTATTTCGCCGCCATCGGCGCGGTCGAGTTCGGCAAATCCGAAGACGAGAATGTGGGGGTCTATCGCGGCTTCGCCGACCTCGACCATTACATCAATTTCGGGCGCCTGGAAGAGAAGAAGAAAGCCGGCGGCAAAGGATTGTCCAGCGGCCCGGATGAACTCGCCGCGTTCAAGGAGCGATACAAGCGTAAAAAATTCGTCCCTGCTTCATTCTCCCCCGGCCAGGTGGTCGAAGGTTTCATCGGCCTCGACGGCGGTTCGACCTCGACCAAAGCGGTGCTGCTCGACAAGAACCGCAACGTGCTGGTCAAGACCTATCAGCTCTCCAAAGGCAACCCCATCGAAGACACGAAAGAGGTCTTCGCCAAATTGGAAAAACAGATCACCGATCAGGGCGCCACACTCGAAGTGCTGGGCGTCGGCACGACGGGTTACGCCAAGGACATTTTGAAAGACACGCTGGGGGCCGACGTCGCGCTGGTCGAAACCGTCGCGCACACCGAATCGGCCCTGCAGTTTTACAAGGACGTGGACGTGATCGTCGACGTCGGCGGGCAGGACATCAAGCTGATCATTTTAAAGAACCGCCAGGTCAAGGACTTCAAGCTGAACACGCAATGTTCGGCGGGCAACGGCTACTTCCTGCAATCCACGGCCGAAGGCTTCGGGATGAAGGTCGAAGATTACGCCGACATCGCTTTCGGCGCGCAGGCGATGCCGACCTTCGGTTACGGCTGCGCGGTTTTCATGCAATCGGACATAGTCGATTTCCAGCGACAGGGGTGGAAGCCGGAAGAGATTATGGCGGGACTCGCGGCGGTGCTGCCGAAAAACATCTGGCTTTACGTCTCGCAGATTCCGAACATCGCGGCGCTCGGATCGAACTTCGTCCTGCAGGGCGGCACGCAGCACAACCTCGCCGCCGTCAAGGCGCAGGTCGATTTCATAGAGTCGCGCTTCAAAGGCAAGGACGTCCAGCCGCGCATCACCGTCCACGAGCACTGCGGCGAATCGGGGGCGATCGGCGCGGCCATCGAAGCCATCAGGCTCTGGGGGAACGGCCGGCAAACCAGCTTCATCGGGTTGAAGAAGGTCGACCAGATCAGCTATGACACTCACCGCAACGAAAACACGCGTTGTTATTTCTGCAAAAACAAATGCCTGCGCACCTTCATCGATGTGAAAGTGTCGGGGACTCCGAACGAGTCGGAAGAACATGAACCGCCGCGCAAATCGAAGATACCGATTCTGCCCGGCGTCAAGCGATTGATCGTCGGCAACTCCTGCGAGCGCGGCCTGGTCGAAGACGTCAACGACATGCGCGTAATCAAAAAGGGCATGGACGCCGTCAAGGCCGCCAATCCGAACTTCGTCGAACTCGGCGCGAAGGCCGTCTGGCGCAGTTTCAACCCGGCGAAGGTCGCCGATCCGCCGAGCAGGATCGCTCTGTCGGGCGCCAGGGCGAAGCGGAACGAACTGCTCAGGAAGCGCGAGACTATGCGCATCGGCATCCCGCGCGTTCTCAACCAGTATTCGGTCAATCCCCTTTTCTCCGCGTATTTCGAAAGTCTGGGCGTCCCGCCTCAGAACCTGATCTATTCGGATTACACGACCGAGCAGCTTTATAAAGAAGGCGCGAAGCGCGGCGCGATCGACCCCTGCTTCCCTTCGAAGGTGGGCATACCGCACGTTCACAACCTGATCCATGTTCACCACAAGAAAAAGCCGCTGGACCTGATCTTCTTCCCGATGATCGACGCGCTGCCTTCGGAATTGGTCAATACGCAATCGAATCGCGCCTGTCCGACGGTGACCACCACGCCAGAAGCGGTCAAGGCGGCGTTCACCAAGGAAGGAGATCTGTTCGCGCAGAACGGCATCCGGTATCTGGATCCGATCCTGAATCTGGATCAACCGCGATTTCTCGAAAAGCAGATGTTCGAGGCGTTCAAGGACATCCTCGGTCTGACTCGCGAAGAGAACTCCCGGGCGATCGAGGAGGGGTACAAGGCGCTCGACGTTTTCTACAACGTCATCCTGCGCGGCCAGGCGCGCGAGATCCTCAATCAACTCGAAGCCGAAGACCGCCTGGGAGTGGTGCTGCTCGCGCGGCCTTACCACAACGACCCGGGACTGAACCACGAAATCCTCGAAGAGTTCCAGAAGCTCGGGTACCCGGTCTTCACCATGGATTCGCTGCCGATGGACGACGACATACTCTGGCGGCTGTTCGGCGACGAGGTTCGCGCCGGCGTTATAAAACACCCGCTGGACGTCCAGGACGCATGGAAGAACTCCTACTCCGAAAACACGAGCCGCAAGATCTGGGCGGCGAAATATACGGCGCGCCATCCGAATCTGGTCGCGCTCGAATTGTCGTCATTCAAGTGCGGCCATGACGCGCCGATTTACACGGTGGTCGAAGAGGTCGTGCAGAACTCGGGCACGCCTTATTTCTGCTTCAAGGACATAGACGAAAACAAACCGAGCGGATCGATCAAGATTCGCGTCGAGACGATCGGTTATTTCCTGAAGCGTTACCGCGAGGACATGGTCCGCAACCGCGACAAGGTCAAGACGCTTGAAGACCGTCTGGCCGAATACGAGCGGATGTTGCGCCTGCAACTCGAATTGGAAGAGGGCATGCGGGAGCCCGGCCTTCATGGAAGGTCGCTGCCCGTGCTGCCGGCCAGTTCCCAGGCGGGACAATATGTCGGAATGTCCGCCGATTGAAAGAACCGGTGAGGCGATCTGTTTGGCGAGCGGTACGGCGCGGGGAGCGTAAGCGACCTGAGCCTTGATCAGCAGGCCTTTTGACCGATGCTCAGGTCGCTTACGTTCCCCGTACCGTTGTTATGAAGACTGTCAGCCACAGAGCGCACCGATCGCACAGAGAAATCATTATCCTCTCCGTGTCCTCTGTGCGCTCTGTGGCTTTTATTTGTCGAATTGTTTATGCGTGAATCTGAGAAAGTTATGTTCGAAATCTACCGCGAAGCGACCTATAACCGCCGCTACAAGGTGGTCTACTTCACGGAGCTTAACGAACACAACAAAGAGAGCGAAATTAACCGGGCGATGGCCGGTGATCATTTCTTCGACGGATTCCTGAACGGAATGCGCAAGAATGAGGCCAAAGCCATTATCGAGCGCATGCTTCTTCGCCTCAACAACGGCGAACATGCGCAACCTGATGAACTCGAGCGGGAGCTGTCCGGCTATCTCGCTTGAATTTGTGAAAATAGGACAAATAAGACAAATAAGACAGACAGGTCTTATTTGTTTTATTTGTCCTATTTGTCCTATTCGTCCTATTTCTTCCGAAGGAGGTTTTGGATATGCGCAGACCTGTGAAATATTTTGAAAAAGGACTGACCTACGCTGCGGGCGCAGCCTGGGCCGTGTTCGAGCGACTGAATCGAATCAGGCCGAACCCGTCGTTTACTCCGAGATGGTCGGATAAGCCGCTGCTCAAATCGTGGGAGAAGACCAAACCGACCCTCGGCTGGCCGCGCACGACCGACAGTTTGTGTCCGAAATGCGTCCCGCAGGTCCGCCAGAAGATCATTGAGGGCGAATTGCCGGTTGACGTGCTGCGGAACGAGAAAGTCGGCGAGATCAAGGCGCAGATCATCGAGCGTGACGGCAAGATTCTGATGGTCAAGGATTGCCCGATCCACGGCCATTTTGAAGACGTGATGTCCATAGACCCGGAGATGTTCCGCCATCTCGAGGAAGCTTTCCCGGGCCGCGATATCCGGGCGCACAACGACGAAAAGCTCCACGACCACGGGTCCAGCACGATTCAACACGGGCGAGGCGCGGTGTTGACCATAGACCTGACCAACCGTTGCAACATGATGTGCGACCCATGTTTTATGGACGCCAACCAGGTCGGCTTCGTACACGAATTGTCGTGGGAAGAGATCAAGACGATGCTCGACAACGCCATTTCGATCAAGCCGCGCCGCCAGCTCTCGGTGCAATTTTCGGGCGGCGAGCCGACGCTCTCTCCATATTTCATCGACGCAATCAAATATTCGCGCAAAGTCGGCTACAACTCCGTCCAGGCGGCGACCAACGGCATAGAGTTTGCGAAAAGCAAGGAATTTTGCCGTAAGGCAGCGGAAGCCGGCCTCCGCTACGCCTACCTGCAATTCGACGGCATCGGCAACGCGGCGAATGAGCATCGCAAAGTCGGGAACCTCTTCGACGTGAAACTGCGCGCGATTGAGAACCTGGTCGAAGCGGGCGTCGACGTGGTGCCAGTCACGACGATCGTCAACGGCATCAACAACGAACAGGTCGGGCGGATTATCGAGTTCGCGCTCGACAACCCGCGCATCATCTCGATGTGTTCGTTCCAGCCTGTTTCGTTCACGGGGCGCGACGAAGACATCACCGACGAGCGGCGGCACGCGCAACGGTACACGCTCTCGCACCTGGCGCACGACGTGAAGAAGCAGATCGGCATCAGCGAGCCGGTTCGCGACTGGTTCCCGATTTCATTTATGGGGACTTTTTCGGACTGGGCCGACCTGGTGCATGGCCCCGGAACCGACTGGGGGCAGATGAGCTGTGGATGTCACCCGAACTGCGGAGTGGGCATGGCCATCATGGTCGACAAACACACGAAAGAGGCCTCGACGCTGACTGCTTTCCTGAATGTTGATCAACTGGCGAAGGATGTACGAAAGATCAATGACGCGGGACGCGGAAAGTTTCTATCGGTGCTAGGCATGGCGCTGGCCGTGGCGCGGAACTTCGATCCGTTCAAGGCGACCACGCATTTCCACTTGTGGAGCCTGTTGATGAAGTTCGACAAGGGCTTCGGCGCGAGCGGGCGCGATTACGGCAAGGTCGGCGCCGACCGGACACTGGAAGACATAGAGAGGCGGCGCAACGACCGCTGGAACGTGCTCTTCATCGCCGGGATGTGGTTTCAGGATTTGTTCAATTACGATTTCCGCCGCACCGAGATGTGCATCATCCCCTACGCGACGCAGGAAGGCGAGATCAGCTTCTGCGCCTACAACACAGGCATGGGCTGGCGCCAGATCGTAGAGAAGATGCATATGACCGCGACTCTCACCAAATGGTACGAGGATCGCGGCCGCCACGAAATCTTCGCGGGCGGCAAGAGCGTGAAACTCGACAGCGTCGAGCACAGAATGCTGCTGCGCGAAGAGCTCATCACCCAGGACGTTCAGCATGATCTGGACCGTCTGGGCATCGCCAAGAACGCCCGCGAAGAACAAATCCGGGCGCGCGCCGAAAAGATTCGATTGCAAAAAGAAAACGAGCGCATGGCCCAACTATATCGCCAGCACATCCTCAAAGAACCGGCGCCGGAGGCCCCGGCGCTGGTCCAGATCGAGACACGAAAATCCCCCAACGCTCAAGAGGGCGTGGTCGCCGGCATCGCCGGCGATTGAACTGGGGCGCCCGCTGCGGACTCTCCACCGCGTCAGTGGCGCCTGAATTAAGCTGTGGGTTTTCGGTTTTTGGAAATTAAACACCGCCACAGATGTGGCGCGAGTTGTTTACTCGCGCATCTTCGGCTGAAGGCAGCGCGAGTAAACAACACGCG
>DASUFM010000003.1:0-3776 GCA_036274535.1 Blastocatellia bacterium | reverse complement strand
GTAGCTTTTGACGGCAGCGGCCTCGTCTTCAAAGATTTCGAAGACGGTGATCAGTTTGGTGATCGTCAAAAGATCACTGATGCGCTTGGTCGCGTTCAGGAGTTTAAGATCGCCGCCCGCTCTTTTAACGGTTGTATAGCTGCGGACGATCTCACCCAGACCGCCGCTGTCCATATATGGCACGCTGGCCAGATTCAACAGCAATTTGGTCTCGCTGCGTTCGATCAGCTCATCGATTTTGCGCTTCAACTGGACGTCTCCCTCGCCGAGAAGGATTTTGCCTTCAACATCGAGAATAGTTACGTCGCCGCTTTTGCGCTCTGTAATAGTCATACCAGGCCTCCAAAAGTTTGGGTTGTTAGACGCTGCAATTTTTGCCGATGGAAAAATGATGTAGAAAAGCAGGCGGAAAACTATCATAGGCTTGCAATGTTGGCAAGCCATTGAATTTGCGGATACTGGATTATGTTGTTTAATGCCAGCTTCCCACTCCAGGTTCACCCTTATGATTCAAAGAGAGAAGATACTCCAACAATTGCAAAGCAAACGCGACAAATTCGTCGCCTTCGAGGATTCGTTTCAGAACGAGTCCGGCAAATATCTGGACGCCCTGGACCGTATGTCTATGCTGCCGCGCGCCGAATTGGCTAAAAGGCTCGAATTTGTCGAAACGCCAGGGGCTTTGCCCACCGGCGAGTTCGAAGCCGCGCCCGACTTGCGCGTCGAGTTTCCCCACAAATGGAAGAACCATCAGGAAGCGCGTGATTGGGCTCTGGAGGCCTTGATGGATCACCCTACTTTCGCTGTGGACGGCAGCCAGATCAGACCCGACGGCGATTTCAGCATCCCGGTCGCGGCGGTGCAGGTCGCCTGGTTCGAGAACCGGCACGCCATTGACGGGCGCTACGTCAAAGACGCCCGCTTCGAAGTCCTTACCCCCGAAGACCTGACGATCGAGTTTGGCGACGACCATGTGATTTCCGAACAGCAGGTTAACCTGCGCCGCTTCGAGCTCGAAATCGAATCATTGTGCGCGTCCATGAACAGTCTCAAGGATTCCTCGAAGCTGGCTGTGGCTTTTTTCGACAGCTCGCTGGCCATTTCTTTCGCTGACCGGTTGCAGGGAGAAGCGCAGGAGCGCCACGTCCGAGCGATGCTGGAATTACTTCGAACTTCCGAGAGAACCGGCGTTCCCGTAGTCGGTTACGTTGACGGCAGCCGCGCGCGCGATCTAACTCGTATGATCGCGAGCCTCTTCAAAATGAAGGACGCCGAAAAGATTCACGACACCTGGCTGGTCGGCCCGCGATTGACCTGGGGCGCGCGCACCCCTATGTTCATCTGCGCCCGCGGCGGAGCCGATCGCAAACAACAGGGAATCCTGGAAAAGTTCGAAGAATACCGTCGCGGCGTCGGCTTCGTGTATCTCAAAACCGGCGCCACGGCGCCGCCCGCGCGGCTGGAGATTCCATTGTGGGTTCTGGAGCGTGGGCTGCTCAACCAGGTGATCGATCTGGTGATCGCTGAAGTGGTCGTCGGCAACGGCTATCCTTACGTCATACAATCAGCCGACGCGGCGGCGGTCATCAACTCCAGCGACCGCGACGCCTTCCATGCCATCTTTCAGCGATTCGCCATGGAACAGCAAATTGAACTGCGAATTTCGCAGAAAACATCCAGCAAATCCCGCAGGAGATGACAAATAGGACATACAGGACATATAGGACTTATTACTCTGCTAACTAAATTATTTGGCGTTTTATCAGTACCGCGACCGTGAGGGAGCGGCTTTTTAATAGGCCGGCCGCTTGCTTACGCGCGCGGTACTGATCCGGCCGCCATCTTTTAAATAATTTAGTTAGCAGAGTACTTATATTATCTTATATCCTATCTGTTCTATTGAGGAAAAACGATGAAACTGAAAATCGCACTGTTAGTCCTGACAGTCTGCGCATTCGATGTTCAGGCGCAGGAACAATCCATTTTCTCAACGCCGCAGGTCCGCCGCGCGCTCGAATATTTGAAGAGCTCCGAGCCGGATACAATCAACGACCAGATCAGGGCCTGCGAAATCCCGGCGCCCGCGTTCCAGGAACAGAAGAGAGCCGAGCATTTCAAACAGCTCTTCACCGACCTCGGGTTGAAAAACGTCCGCATTGACGGCGCCGGCAACGTCATCGGCGAGCGCCCTGGCGCGTCCGCCCCGGCGTCTGATGGACCGGCGCTCGTCCTGGCGGCGCATCTGGACACGGTCTTTCCCGAAGGCACGGACGTGAAGGTCAAGCGCAGCGGTCAGATCCTTTCAGGCCCCGGCATCGGAGACGATTGTCGCGGCCTGGCCGTCATTCTTGCCGTCGCCCGCGCGTTGAACGAAGCGAAGATCGAAACCGCGGGAACGATCTTCTTCGTCGCCAACGTGGGCGAAGAAGGGCTGGGCGATTTGCGCGGCGTGCGGCATCTGTTCAACAACGAACTCAAAGGCAGGATCACGCATTTCATTTCGGTCGACGGCACGGGCCTGGAAGTTACGAACACGGCCGTCGGAGTGGTTCGTTACCGCGTGACGTTTCGCGGCCCCGGAGGGCACAGTTTCGGAGCTTTCGGATTGGCCAGCCCGATTCATGCGATGGGCCGCGCCGTCGAAAAAATCTCGCGCTTTCAGGTTCCCAAACAACCCAGGACGACTTTCAACGTGGGCAGGATAGAAGGCGGGACATCGGTCAATTCAATCGCTCATACCGCATGGATGGAGATCGATATGCGTTCCGTAAGCGCGGCGGAGCTTCAAAAACTCGAAGCCGAATTCAAACGCGCCGTACGGGAAGCGCTTGACGAAGAGAATGCGCGCGGCGAGGGGCCTAACAAACTGACCGTCGAAATGAAAATAGTCAGCCAGCGCCCGGCGGGCGTGACTCCCGTCGATTCTCCGATTGTGAAAATCGCGATGGCGGCGGACGCCGCGCTCGGGATTAAAACGAAGTTGAGCGCCGGAAGCACCGATTCCAACATCCCCATCAGTCTGGGCATTCCCGCGATCACGATTGACGGCGGGGGCGAAGGTCGCGGCGCGCATTCGCTCGATGAAAGCTTTGACGCCACCGACAGTCACATCGGGACGCAACGCGCTCTGCTGATAGTTCTGGGCGTTGTCGGTATGAAGTAAATGGAGAATATAAGAATCAATCGACATGAGAGCGCTACTGCAACGGGTAACGAAAGGCAGAGTCACAATCGAAGGTCGAGTAAAAGGCGAGATCGGACACGGTCTCGTGATTTTGCTCGGCGTCGGAGAGAAGGACGGCGAGGCCGAAGTCGAATTGCTGGCCGGCAAGATCGCCAACCTGAGGATATTCGCGGACGCGGAAGGCAAGTTCAATCTGTCGGCTCTGGACGTGAAGGCCGAGATGCTCCTGGTTTCGCAATTCACGCTTTACGCCGATTGCCGCAAAGGCCGCCGTCCGAGTTTCACCGGCGCGGCGAGGCCGGAGATCGCATCGCCGCTGTGCGATCGCTTCGCCGAAAAACTTCGCGGCATGGAGTTCAAAGTCGAAACCGGCGAGTTTCAGGCCGACATGCTGGTCGAGATTCACAACTCCGGGCCGGTGACGATATGGCTGGACACTGACGATCTGTCACGCGCGAAATGACGCCCGGCGATTTGCTGATAGTAGAAGATTCAGTCTCCCGAATATTCCATATTCCATATGAATGGTCTTTGAGAATTAAACGCAACCACGCAATTCAACGTAGGGGCGGGTTTTCCCCGCCCTGTTGAT
>DASUFM010000002.1:0-5806 GCA_036274535.1 Blastocatellia bacterium | reverse complement strand
CAGTTTCCATTCGATGGAAAATTCGAAGTTGTCGAATTGATCGACGGTGATCAGGTCGCCGCCCGCCTGCCCCAATTCGCCTCGGCCGGGAATTTTCTTGATACAACCGTCCTCAATGGCCCAACCTGCGGGGACTTTGTCGCTGTGAAAACCGCGCCATCCATTAAAGCTTTCGCCGTCGAAAAGCAGTCGCCATCCGGCGTCTTCATCAGCTTTGGACAGTTTGTTGGCGACTTTGTTGTCCTGAGCCGGCGCTGTGATGACGAGCGCTACAACTGTCAGTAATAACGATGCGATTTTTATCTTCATGGATTTTTCTCGACTGGTCTGCGGTATTGGATTCTGAATCTTCTGACCGGCGGGTCTTCCTGATCAAGGAAATCTTCAAATGAAAACAACTTCAACCCTGATTGAACGAAAGGCTCCAGATCGCCCACGGTCAATGGCCAGGGCATGGATCCCGGATCGTCATTCGGCTCCCGGCCACGGGCTATGACGAACAGGGTCCCACCCGGAGTTACACAATTAACCATTGCGAAGATCGCGGCTGGCCGCGATTGAGGCGGCAGGACCTGAAGCGTGTTGATTTCTACGACGAGATGAAAATCCTCACGCCATTCCGAGGGCAATTCAAACAGGTCGGCCGCCACGTAATTGACTTTTGAATCGGGGCGCCGCCGCCGGCTCCATTTGATCGCCTCATCGGAAATGTCGAAGGCGGTCACATCGAAACCTCGCGCCGCAAGCAGTTCGGCGTCGTCGCCGAGTCCGCAGCCTATAACCAGCGCGCGCCGGCCTTCGCCTCGCGCGCCATTTCCATTAAGCCAGCTTACAAGATACGGGTTGGGTACCATGTCGGCCCATGGGATGCGTTCGGCGTCGCCTCCGGCCTCGGCGTAGAGCGCCTCAAACCAGCCTTTGGAGTCTCCCCGCTCGAGAAAGCTTTTGGCCAACTCTCTTGCCCTTGATCGGCTCATTGTTCTTGACAGGAAATTGCTTGGATAATAGATTGACTTACCGATCGGTAACTTAGACCGCAGGGGCATTATAAACCCGTTGATTCTTAGACGCCAAAAGCATCATCGTGAAAATAATAGTTTGTCTCAAACAAATTCTCGACCCTGAGATTCCCGCGCGCGATTTTCGCGTTGACGGCGAGAAGAAAGAGGCCGCGCGAGGCTCGGCGAATCTGGTCACTAACATCTTCTGCGAAAACGCGCTGGAGACGGCGCTCCAATTGCGTGAAAAATCGGGCGGCAGTATCACCGCCCTGACGTTCGGCCCCGAAACGGCCGAAGACACGCTGCGAAAAGCCCTGGCGATGAAAGCCGACGCGGCGGCGCTCGTGGTCAACGACGGCCATCCGCACCCCGATCCGCTGGCGGTGGCGCAAACGCTGGCCGCCGCGATTCGCAAGACGGGCGCTTTCGACCTGGTGATGCTGGGCCGCGAATCGGGTGATTGGGGCGTGGCGCAAACCGGCGGGCTGCTGGCGGAAGAACTGGGCGCGCCCTGCGTCTCATTCGTAGATCACGTCGAAGCGAGCGGCGACGGCCTTATCGTCAAACGCCAGACGGACAGCGGCTGGGAGAAACTGACCGCGAAGCCGCCCCTGGTTGTCACGATCACCAACAATGAATTCAACGTCCCGCGCATTCCCAAAACGCGCGACATTATGATGTCCGCGCGCCAGCCGATTACTAAATGGACGTTGGAAGAAATCGGCGTCAACGCCGCCGAAATTCGCGCGGGCGGGAGCTATTACGAAGTCATGGATCTCATCATCCCGGTCAAGGATGTGACTTGCGAGTTCATCTCCGGCGATACGCTGGAGCAGAAAGTCGAAAAATTCGCCGAGCGCATCGTCGAAATCACGCGCAGCTTGTGATGGATCATTGCTATGGATTTCAAGAAAGAGAATTTTAGCCACGAATGAACACGAATCTTTTTCTTGATCTCGACAGCCAGCGGTTTTCTCCAGTGGCCGCCATTCGTGAATATTCGTGTTGATTCGTGGCTGAAATTCTTTTCCTAAATCCTATGGGAATTTATGAGCGACATAATTATCTGTCTGTTTTCCGGTTCCGGCTATAACCGCGTGGCGCAAGGCGTCGTCGGCGCGGGGAAGCGCCTGGCCAATCAAATCAACGCCAGGCTGCATGCCGTCATCGCCGGCGCGCACGATCCAGAGCTGAACATCCGGGTAGCTTCAGTCGTCGACGCCGTCGTGACCGCCGACCAGCGAGAACTGGCCCGCTACCAGCCGGAATTGCATTTGAACGTGATCGCGCAAGTCTGCCGCGACATAGCGCCGCGCGCGGTTCTGTTCGGCAATGACACCTACAGCCAGGAAACCGCGCCGCGATTGGCCCATAGACTGGGAGGCGCCGCCGCCGGAGATTGTCTCGATCTGACGGCTGACGGCGGCTCGATCAGGGTCAAACGCAGCGTTTACGGCGGCAAGGCCATTGCCACGATCGAACTGAAACGCTCGCCCGCTGTCGTATGGCTGCGCGCCCGCGCGTTCGAGCCCGTGGCCACGACCTCGACATCAGTGACCACTGTCAGACGAACGCGCTTCGATCTTCCGGCCAATGATCGCACTCAGATCGTCGAGCGAAAATCCGAAACGACCGGCGCCGCGCGATTGGAAGACGCCCGCGTGATTGTTTCCGGAGGCCGAGGCCTGGGCGGCCCGGAACCGTTTGCGGACCTGATGGAACTCGCGGCGATGTTGGGAGGCCAGACCGCCGCGTCGCGCGCCGCATGCGATTCAGGCTGGTGCCCGCCGTCATGGCAGGTCGGCCAGACGGGCAAGAAGGTCGCGCCCGGTTTGTACATCGCCGTGGCGATCCGCGGCGCGAGCCAGCATATGGCCGGCATTTCCGACGCCAGAAACATTGCCGCAATCAACATCGACCCTGACGCGCCGATCTTCAAAAACTGCCGCTTCGGCATCGTCGAAGACTACAGAAAAGTCATCCCTCTGCTGAAAGAGAAACTCGCGGCCTTGCAGAAATGAGAAAAGAATTTCAGCCGCGAATGAACACGAATAAACACAAATCCTTTTCTTGATTCTATGATCCATTCGTGGATATTCGTGTTCATTCGCGGCTGGGTTTGGAGTTCCGCCTTCAGGCGTTTATTGATGATTCAACAAATCGAAGCCACACGTCCCGTGCTCTGGAATATCACCAATGTTTGGGTGATGTATGCGGCGCTTGCCGTTTCGGTCGTTGTCGCGGGATACGGCGTTTACAGGCGAGTCGCGATGTGGCGGCGGGGGCTGCCCGCGAACCGTTTCGATCGCCCGGCGGAGCGGCTGAGGAAGCTGTTCAAACATGCGCTGGGACAGCGGCGCACGATCCGCGAAAAATACGCCGGCTTTTTTCATACGTTCATTTACACTGGATTCATTATCCTGACAGCCGCGACGACGGTCGTCATGCTCGATTACGATTTCGGCCTTTCGATCATGCGCGGCGCGTTCTATCTCTATTTTCAATCTTTCGTCGTCGATCTTTTCGGCGCGCTGGTGTTGATAGGCGTTGGAATCGCCGTCGCGCGCCGGCTCGTCATAAGACCCGCGAAGCTGGTTTATAGCGGCGAATCGATGGCTATACTGGCCGCGATATTTCTGATCGCGCTGACCGGCTTTCTGGTCGAAGGCTGGCGGATCGCGGCGACGAACGATCCCTGGGGCGCATGGTCGCCGATCGGTTACCTGGTCGCGAGAGCTTCGCAATCGCTGATGAGCGTGGAGGCGATGAAGACGGCGCATCTGGCCACGTGGTGGGCGCATGCCGTCCTGGTCTTCGGCTTCATCGCCTGGGCGCCGTACACGAAGATGATTCATGCGCTGACCGGACCGCTCAACATCTACGCCGCGCAACTTGCGCCCAGCGGCGCGTCGCTCAAAGCCCTGGATTTCGACAAACTGGCGGAGACAGGCGAGCCGATGGGCGTCAAGACATTGGCCGGGTTCTCGTGGAAAGACCTGCTCGATCTGGACGCCTGCACGGAATGCGGCCGCTGCGTTTCGGTTTGCCCGGCGAACGCCGCCGGCAAATCGCTATCGCCGCGTGACCTGATTATCGATCTGAGAAATTTCGCCCACAGTGACGGGGCTTCCGCATTCGCCGCGCCGATCATCAATACTGTTCCCGCGGCGGCGCCGGAACGCCTGTGGCAATGCACGACCTGCGGCGCCTGCATGGAAGCCTGCCCGGTCTTCATCGAGCAGCCGACGAAGATCGTCGATCTGCGCCGCCATCTGGTGATGGAGGAATCCGATTTTCCGGACACGATGCAGGAGGCGATCACTTCGCTGGAATCGCGCGGCCACCCGTTCCGAGGAACGCAAAGCTCGCGCATGGATTGGGCCGGCGGATTGAACGTCAAAACTATTGCTGAAGCTCGCGACGCCGAAATTTTGTTGTGGGTCGGTTGCGGCGGGGCATTGATCGAACGCAATCAAAAAGTCGTCCGCGCGACCGCCCAATTGCTGGAAAAGGCCGGAGTAAAATTCGCCGTCCTGGGCCGCGAGGAGAAATGCACGGGCGATCCTGCGCGCCGCATCGGCAACGAATTTCTCTTCGAAATGATGGCGAAAGAAAACGTCGAAACGCTGAATGGTTACAGCGTAAAAAAGATCGTCACCTCGTGCCCGCATTGCTTCAACACGTTCCGCAACGAGTATCCGCTATTCGGCGGCGATTACGAGGTCTATCATCACAGCGAGTTTCTCGCGAAACTGGTTGATGAGGGCAGGATCAAACCGACGGCGAAAGGCGCCGAGACGGTCACGTTCCACGACCCCTGTTATCTGGGCCGTCACAACGGCGTCTTTGACGCGCCGCGCCAACTGGCCCAAATCTCGTCGCGCTCGACCGTCGAGATGAAGCAGAATCGCGAACAGGGATTCTGTTGCGGCGGCGGCGGCGGAATGAGCTTTGTCGAAGAGCCGAAGGACAAACGCGTCAATCAGGAGCGCGCGCGACAGGCGCTGGAAACAGGCGCGGAGATTGTCGCCGTCGGATGCCCGTTCTGCATGACGATGCTGGAAGACGGCGTCAACGCTCGCAAAGGTGATCGTGATTTAAAAGTGATGGATGTAGCTGAATTGTTATGGCGCTCCATTGCAACAGGCGAAAGGGAGGAAGTATGAGCTTGTTAGAAGGCGCGGAAACGTTGTCCATTCCAATACGTTTGCGTCGTACAACGATTGAATATGGATACGTTAACATGGAAATCACGCCAGACCTGATCGGATCGGATGGCCGGCTTGATTCAGAAGAACTGTTTCTGCGCGCTCTCGAGTGGGGGCGGGAACCACAGATGATCTGGTACGAAGAAGAACAGACCATCGAACCTCATCCGATTCAACAGCAGCGAGAGCCGCACGAAAAGAGCCTGTTTAAAGGTAAAAATGGATTTGAATCATCCTGAGTCAGAAAGGAACCTCTATGGATTTAAATCTCACTCCGGAACAACTGCAATTCCGCGACGAGTTGCGCGCATGGCTTCAAGCCAACGCGCCGCAGCCCTGGTCTGGGAGCACGGCCGAAGAAGAGAAGGGCCCGTACTTCGAATATCTGCGAAACTGGCAGCGCAAGGCTAGTGAGGGCGGATGGGCTTCGATCTCGTGGCCGAAGGAATACGGCGGGCGCGACGCGAAGCTGATCGAACTGGCGATCCTTCAGGAAGAATGGGCTCGCGCAGAGGTTCCGCCGCTAATCAACTCGCTCGGTCTATACCTGATCGGGCCGACGATCATCGCCGTCGGGACCGAGGAGCAGAAATCGCG
>DASUFM010000001.1:0-6947 GCA_036274535.1 Blastocatellia bacterium | reverse complement strand
CCTGCTATCCACTGCCCACCGCCAACTAAAAAAGGGCGAGACCGGTAAACCGATCTCGCCCTTTTTGCTTATCGTTTCGGTCGAACTACTCGACTTCTTCAATGCTATCGACCGCCAGCTTGCCTTCGGCGATTGTGCCGGTGACCTTGAACTTGGCTCCATTATTCTTCTTGCTCTTTTCGAGCGCGGCTTTGGCCAGTCCAACTCCCTTCGCGTCAAGCAGGGTAAATTTGCCGTCGGCATAAATACCAATCCCGCTCTTGAGGCAGCTTTCCATTAGGATGCAGCCCTTGGTTTCTTTAGCCGCCGCCTCATCCGAGGTTGCTTTGCCGCTGCAGGCTTTGTCAACCAGGTAACCGGTCAATGTAGTCTTGCCGTCCTTAGCGAAACCGACGAGACTAAAGGCGATTACCGCAGCCAACGAACAGATGAACTTTTTGAGCATTTTTTCTGATCCTTTCCGTTACAGGTTGTTATTGGGTCTGATGCTGTTTGGAGATATTTTCGCGACCTGGGATTGGCCGCTCTCGTAGGGATCGGGGGATCCACAAGCATATTGCCTCAACACTACAAACTGGATCAATCAATGAAAAGGGCAATCAAAAAGGGCGAGACTCCATTGACCAGCCCCGCCCTTGATGTTTATTGATTGGGCCGAGCTATATAACTTCTTCGATCTTTTCGACCGCAAACTTATCGCCGGCCGCGTGTCCGGTGACTTTGAACTTGGCGCCTTTGTCTTTTTTGCTCTTTTCGAGAGCAGCTTTAGCCTGCGCGGCGCCCTTCTCATCAAATGCAGTGAACTTGCCGTTGGCATAGACGCCGAGCCCGCTATTTATGCAATCTTTAGATAGCACGCAGCCTTTGCCGTGACCGGCCATGTCGGCGGCGGAGCAGTGTTTATCAACGATATAGCCTTCCAGTGTGGTAGGCTTGGCGTTCTGTGCGATAGCGACGAGACTCAAGGCCACAACTGCCGTCAATGAGAAGATGAACTTTTTGAGCATTTTTCTGATCCTTTCTGTTACAGGTTGTTATTAGGTCTAATGCTGTTTGGAGCTAGCTTCGCGGCCTGGGATTGGCCGCTCCCGTAGGGGATCAGGGGGATCCACAAGCATATTGCCTCAACACGACAAGCTGGATCAAGTACGGCGACTTACATTTCTAATGAAATTAATCGCCACAGGTATGGTTTAAAAGCGAGAAATAGGTCTGAAGCCAGAGTTGTTACAATGCCCTGGGGCTTCGATACTGTTCATAACGTCGAGTTGGTTCGTATTTATTGGACGATACCGCCAGGTCTTTCTTCGGCGGTCCTTCGAGTCGGATAATTTCAATGGCTTCCTGGTAAACCCGCTCGAGATTTTCCGGTTGGAATCCGTTCAAGCGACACGCTCGAATGTGCGCGCGGACGATTTGCTCGACGGCGGCGCGTCCAGTTTCATCCAATTCCTGGAGCGCGCGCAGGGCATGTGCTGATAGCTTCATAAAAAGAGACACCTGTCCTTTCGCTTCGATTTTCAGTGATTATTCCTTATTTTTTTGAACCACAGGGAAGGAACAGACGTAGTGTAGCACAGTTTTCTTGCGTGTCCAGAAAATTTTATTATTGGCTTAAATCCGGCGGCATATGTGGCTCGCATGCGTTAATGGTCGCGGACGCGGCGCCAGGAGCGGCGGCGATCTGACGCCGCTGACCCGGTCGCTACCGCTCCCGGTACAGCGCCGGCTTTGTAGCATGTTAGAATGGTCACGCATAATAAAACTCAATCGCTGGTAAGTTTATCTGTTTATGCGTATAGCAGCCTCGACTTATCTGAACTCCGCGCCTCTGGTCCACAGTTTCACTCAAGGATTTCTTCGTAATAAGTATGACTTTATAGGGGACGAGGCGCCTTCGCGGTGCGCCGCAATGCTCAGGGCGGGGCAGTGCGAAATCGCGTTGATCCCGGTGATTGAGCTTCAGCGCATACCCGGTTTGCGGATCGTGCCGGAAATCGCTGTGGCTTCCAAGAAACGCGTCCGCAGCGTTCTGGTAGCCTCACGCCGCCCGCTCGAGGAAGTTCGCGCGTTGACGCTCGACCCGGCGTCGCGCACTTCGCAAACTCTGGTCAAGATACTTTTCCAGCGGCGATACGGTTTTCTGCCGGAATCGAGAGAACGAGGGACAACCGCGTCGCGAGATGTGTTCGACGGCGCCGACGCCGCGCTGGTTATCGGCGATCCGGCGATGAAGTTGGCGGCGGCGGCGCCGAGCCTCGATCTGAAGATTTACGATCTGGCCGAAGAGTGGCGGGCAATGACAGGGTTGCCGTTCGTCTTCGCCGTCTGGGCCGTTCGCGAAGAAATCTGTGACAAATTGTCAGGCCTGGTTGACGATTTCATCGCCGCCAAACGCGAGGGCATTGACCACATCGAGCGAATCGCGGCGCAATACGCGGCCGAGTTGGAATTGCCTCTGAGCGATCTGCTCGATTACCTCTCGGACAATGTCAATTACGATCTGGACGAAGAGAACCTGCAAGGGATGACGGCTTATTTCGATCTGGCCCACGAATACGGCCTGCTCCCGCAGCCACAACCAATATTGTTCTTATGATCACTACCCTGGCCGGCGGAGTCGGCGCTTCAAAATTCCTTGACGGGTTGAGCCGTATAGCGCCGCCCGAAGAAATCTCGATCATCGTCAACACGGGCGACGATATAGAGATGTTCGGACTATATATCGCGCCTGACCTGGACATCGTCACATACACGCTGGCCGGCATGGTCAACCCGGAAACCGGCTGGGGGCTGGCCGGCGATACATTCAATTGCCTCGAACAACTCATCGGCTACACGCAAACCGAACGCTGGTTCAACCTGGGCGACCGCGACCTGGCCACTCATATTTTCCGCGCGCAGCGATTGAAACAGGGACATTCGCTTTCGGAGATTGCGGAAGGGCTGCGAACAGCGCTCGGCGTCAAATCGCGCATCCTGCCGATGACCGACGCTCACACGCCTACCACGATTATCACCGATGAAGGAGAGATGCATTTTCAGGAATACCTGGTCAAACGCCGGGCTCAACCGAAGGTCTCCGGCATCCGCTTTGAAAACATCGAATCGGCGAAACCCTCCCCCGGAGTCGCCGAAGCCATTCTGAGCGCCGAGGCCATCATCATTTGCCCGAGCAATCCTCTGATCAGCATCGGCCCGATTCTGGCCGTCCCTGGCCTGCGGGACCTGCTCGAACTCGCGGAAGCGCCGGTGGCCGCAATCAGTCCGGTTGTCGGCGGCGCATCGCTCAAAGGCCCCACCGATAGAATGCTCGCGGATCTAGGCATGCAGGTCTCGGCGACGCAGGTCGCGAAGCTTTATTCCGGCATCGCTGATGTCTTTATCCTCGACGTTCAGGACGAGAAGGCGAAACCTGAGATCGAAAATCTGGGCCTGAAAGTCTGCGTGACGGATACAGTGATGAGCGGATTGGAAGAGAAGATCAAGTTGGCGAAATTCACTCTGGAAGCCATCTCCGATTAGCCACAGAGTCACGGAGCCACAGAGAAAGAAAGTGGAAGAGAAGGAGAGATCGCCCGGACAGAGTGGCGGTTTTCTTTCTTTCTCTTCTTCTCTGTGTCTCTGTGTCTCTGTGGCTATTTCTCGATTATCTTTCGCGCGGCTTCGATCGCTTCATCGAGCGTCGTGATCTCTCCGTCGAGTTGCAGTTCGTAAACGGCGCGGGTGACTTCGCCAACTTGCGGGCCCGGTTGGAGTCCGAGGTCCAGGACGTGACGGCCCATCAGCAATGGTTTCGGCGGGCGCTCTTCGACGCCCAAAGATCGCGCGCGGGCAATGAACCATTCTTCGGCGTCGGGCTTGAAATCGCCTTTGCGCCCCAGGCAATCGGCGCGCGCTACCCGGTAAAGCAAATCGAGTTCGGTCTTCAAGGCGAGCCGCCGGAACATTCCGTCGGTTATCGCTTCTGGGGTTTTGAACCATTGGTGAGGAACGGCGTGGGATTCGACGAGCGCGAGCGTCTGACGACGCGCGTCGTAATTGTCGAACGTGAACAGTTTGAGCCGGTCCAGAAACCGCTCGGTAATCGCCACGCCCATCGATTCGTGCTCGCGCGCCTTGATACGACCGCTCTCGATCCTGGTCGTATACGGCTTGGCCAGATCATGGCAGAGCGCGGCGAGCATCACTGCGATTTGTTTAGGTCGCGGCAGGTTTTCAATTAGCTTCCTAGCTTCATCCAGAACCATCCCGGTATGGATGAAGACGTCGCCTTCGGGATGCGCGATGGGGTCTTGCGGACAATGGATCAGGGCGTGAATCTCGGGCCAGAGTTTTTCAGTTACGCCGAGTTCACGCGCCGCCCACAAGCCGAGTGAAGGCCGGCGCGATTGCAGCAGCCATTTTTCAACCTCGCCCCAGATTCTTTCGGCGGGCAGATCGGAAAGGTCAATCGATCGACATAACTCAATCGTCGCCGGATCAATCGAATATTCGAATCGCGCGGCGAATTGCATGGCGCGTAAAACCCGCAGGCTGTCTTCAATAAAGGTCTTTGGATCTACAACCCGGATGATTCCACGCGATATGTCTTCGCGCCCGCCGTAAGGGTCGAGGATGTCGCCCGCGAGCGGGTCATACATCATCGCGTTGACAGTGAAGTCGCGGCGGCGCGCGGCTTCTTCAATACTCATCCACGGATCGCCTTCGATCACGAACCCGCGATGCCCGCGTCCCGTCTTGGATTCTCGACGCGGAAGACTGACATCGACAACTAAACTCTTTCGACGCTCTCTATCCCGCAACCGGACCTTATAAACAGTGAACGCCTCGCCGACCGCATCCACTTTGCCGTGCGCTTCAATCAATGACCGCAGGGCCGGGGCTTCGAGCCCGTAAACTTCGATGTCGTAATCGACATTGTCCACGCCGCGCGCGAAATCGCGCACCCATCCTCCGACGAGCAGCGCCCGCCCGCCCGCCTGATTAACCGCTTCGCAAAGTTTGATGACGGCGCTTGAGATCATCATTGAATAGCCACAGAGTCACAGAGACACAGAGAAAGAGAGATGGAGAGACAAGGGGACAAGGGGACATCTCCCTGTCTCCCCTTCTCCTTGTCCTCTTGTCTTTCTTCCTCTGTGTCTCTGTGTCTCTGTGGCAGAGTCTTTGTTCCCTAGTCAGGCCAATTCGTAAGCGTAGGCCGCGTTCAGCAGCCGCGCTTCGTCGAAATAGTTCCCGATCAACTGCAAGCCTATCGGCAATCCGGCGCTCGAACGGCCGCAGGGGACGCTGATCGCGGGAACTCCGGCCAGATTGATCGTCACCGTGTAAATATCGTTCAGATACATCGCCAGCGGATCATCCGATTTTTCCCCGATTTTGAAGGCCGGGGTCGGCGCGGTCGGCGTGGCGATCACGTCGCATTTCCTGAACGCCTCGGCGAAATCGTGCGCCAGCATCGAACGCACGCGCTGCGCCTTCTCGTAGTAGGCGTCGTAATACCCCGACGACAGGGCGAATGCGCCGAGCATGATTCTCCGCTTGACCTCGGGGCCGAAGCCTTCATCGCGAGTCTTGCGATACATTTCCGACAGACCGCGCGCCTCTTCGGCGCGAAAGCCGTAGCGGACGCCGTCGAAGCGCGCCAGGTTCGACGAGGCTTCGGCCGTGGCGATAATGTAATAGACCGCAATCACGTATTTCGTATGCGGCAGACTGACCTCGACTATCTCGGCGCCGCGGGCGGCCAACTTGCGAATCCCGGCTTCTACCTTTTCCTTCACCTCCGGATCCAGGCCTTCGCCGAAACATTCAGGCGGCATTCCTACTCGCAATCCCTTGACGTCGCCGTTGAGCGCGCCCAGATAATCCGGGACGGCCATATTGGCCGAAGTCGAATCACAGCGGTCGTGGCCGGAAATGACCTGTAGAGCGCGCGCCGCGTCGCTGACGTTATTGGCGAACGGCCCGATCTGATCCAGCGATGAAGCGAAGGCCACCAGCCCGTAGCGGGAGACCCTTCCATAAGTCGGCTTCAAACCGATGACGCCGCAGAAAGACGCCGGCTGGCGGATCGAGCCACCGGTATCGGAGCCTAACGCGATAGGCGTATGCCCCGCCGCCACTGCGACCGCCGACCCGCCGGAGCTTCCGCCGGGCACAAATTCCTCATTGAGGGGATGGCGCACGGGGCCGAACGCCGAGTTCTCGGTCGAACTGCCCATCGCAAATTCGTCCAGGTTGGTTTTACCGATAATTATCGCCCCGGCGTCTTCGAGTTTCCTGACGGCCGTCGCAGTGTAGGGCGGTACATAATCGCCCAGAATGCGAGAGCCGCAGGTCGTGCGAACGCCGGTTATGACCATGTTGTCTTTGACCGCGACGGGAACGCCGGCCAGCGGTTTCCGCCGGATCGCGTCTTGAATGTCGGCGTCCATCGCGGCGGCCTGTTTCAAAGCCGATTCGCGGTTGATCGTGATATAAGCGTTAAGCCGGTTGTTATCCTTTTCGATCCGATCGAGGATCTCGCGGCAAACCTCGCTCGGGACCGCCTCGCCCGAAGCGTAGAGCTTATGAAGTTCTGCGATAGTCAGATTCATGATTATTACAGGTAGGTATCAACTCCGATGGCGCTCAGGAGGGATGATCCGGCGTCTCAGGCAAATCCACGGCGTGGGCCAGCGAAAGCATCCATTTATCTTTCCGCTTCACGAAGACATCGGTAAAGGCTACCACGCTCGTTTCCTCTTTGCCCTCGTCGCCTTTGGCCTTCGCGAACTGCAATCCGGTAACTACAGCCAGGTTCTCATAGACATTCACTTTCAAATCTTCGCCGCGAATCGAAGTGATTTCGTATGGGAACGTGGCGCAGAGTTCCAGGAAATCATCTCTGCCTACTTCCTTGCCCCGGCTACGGTAAATGAAATCGTCCGTCAGAACGCGAT